>CALBET010000905.1 GCA_937888665.1 uncultured Acidobacteriota bacterium | reverse complement strand
GGCGGCGACCTCGCCAGCCGGGTGGCGCTCGGAGTGATCGCCGACGCCGCGCCGGCGTGGCGCACGCCCGAGAACGTGTCGGCGTCGCTGCGCGACGCCAACACGCGGGTGTTCCAGGTCGGCGACAACCCCGACCTGCGGGGCCTGGGCACCACCATCGCCGGGATCTGTGTGTTCGAGACCGAAGTCGTTATCTTCAATGTCGGCGATAGCCGGGTGTATAGCGTCGAAAGTGGTTTCCTGCAGCAGCTCTCGACCGATGACGCGCTGGTGGGCGACGGAGGGCGACCGACGAGCACGCTCACCCAGTCGATTGGTCAGCACGATCCGGTCAACCCGCACATCACGAGCCGGCCGCGGGACGGCGCCAACTATCTTGTCTGTTCCGACGGTGTCAGCGGTGTCATCACCGCCCCTGGCCTGCGGGCCGCTGCATTGAAACTCAATCCCGAAGAAGTCGCCAGAGCGATCATCGACACGACCAGAGCCAACGGCGCCCAGGACAATTTCTCGTTCGCTGTCATCTCTGTCCCGGCGATGCCCGTCGGGGTAGCTCCCCGAGCTGTGCAAGGCAATACCGACAATGAAGAACGCAACGAGGCCAACGCAGCATCGCCTGCGGCTCAGCACTGGAACCCAGAATCGGGAACAAACCATGGACGCTGACGACGGCGCAATCCCTCCCGAGCAGCCCCAGCCACCGCCACGCATCAAACGCATACCGGCGCGAACACGACACGACGACACCGCCGACGCGCCGCCGCGCGGCCCGGCGATTCGCCCGGCTGCTGACCCAAATCCGGCTACGGCGCCGCCGAGATCACCACAGGGACCCGTCGCTCGGCCCGAGACCGATCGTGATCAGCGGCCACCGACCTCGCGTGACGTTCACTCGCCGACGTCACGCGAGGGCCGCCCATCGACAACTCGCGACGCCGGCGTAAGCGCGGGACGTGATCACCGCGGGTATAGACCAGCCGATGGGGTCGCGGTGAGCGCGATACGGCTTCCGGACTACCTGGAACGCGACTATGACATCGTCGAGGACCTCGACTCTGGCGGGGAAGCCAACGTCGCGGTTATTCGTGG
This sequence comes from uncultured Acidobacteriota bacterium, assembly GCA_937888665.1. Taxonomy (GTDB): domain Bacteria; phylum Acidobacteriota; class Vicinamibacteria; order Vicinamibacterales; family UBA8438; genus UBA8438. The sequence goes on along the minus strand of CALBET010000905.1, from coordinate 803 downwards.
CCGTCGCGACGGCACCCGCAAGGTCGTCAAGATCTATCACCACGGCATCGCGCTGCCGCAGGCGTTTGTCGATAAGCTCACCACCGCCGACCCGCGTCATGTCCTTCCGGTGACCCGCTCGACATACGACCGGTGGGCCAGGCCGCGGTTCATCGAGGTGATGGACTACCTGCCCGGCGGATCACTGGAAACGCTACTGTCCCAGGCCGGTGGCCGTGCACCAGAGCTTGCGCGAGACGTTCTGGTGGAGATGACCAATGCACTCGCGTACATCCACGAACGGCTCGGTATCGTGCACCGCGACATCAAGCCGGCCAACATCCTGATCAGGCGCCGCCGGCCGCTCGATCTGGTCCTGGCCGACCTCGGTATCGCCGCGGAACTGGCCGTTAGCAGGCGGTCGCGGCGCGAGACCACCGGCGGGATCAAAGGCACCCTGGTTTACCAGTCACCGGAGACGCTCAACACTGCCGACGCTGGGAAGTCGCGCGACTGGTGGGCACTGGGCATGACCCTGTGTGAGGTGCTCACCGGCCAGCACCCGTTCAAGGACGGCCGCGGTCAGCCGCTGAGCGACGAAAACGCGATCAGGCACGCCATCACGATGGGCGCGATCGACCTGACGATGATCGGCGATCAGCGGTGGAACCTGCTGTGCCGGGGCCTACTTGTCCACAACCCGGCCGACCGGTGGGGCGCCCCGCAGGTCCGCGCATGGCTGGCCGGCGAGTCCCCGCCGGTGGCCGTCAGCCGCCCGACCGGCGTTCGACCCGATCGAGCAGTCCCGGCGTTTCGGTTCGCCG
>CALBET010000904.1 GCA_937888665.1 uncultured Acidobacteriota bacterium | reverse complement strand
ATGGTACCGAGTGACAAGCGGGTGCGCGGATTGAATGCGCCCACGACGACAATGGCGAGCAGCGACACGCTGACGGCGCGGAACGGGGTATAGCCGACAATCAGCAGCAGAATTAGGGTGCCGAGCGCCGTGGCGAAGACGACGCCCTCCATCAGCGACTCACCCAGCGGCTTGGTTTTCACGGCGCTGGCCTTGAGCGCCGCGGCGCTGCCTTCCGTGCTGCGTGCGTGGAAGTGGGTAATCAAGAACAGCGACAGGTAATACAGGAGGGCGGGGATCAGGGCGGCGCGGATGATCTGGAGATACGTGACCGGCGGGTCGACGATTTCCAGCATCATGTACGCGCCGGCGCCCATGACCGGCGGCATCAGCGCGCCCCCGGAACTGGCGGCCGCCTGGATGCCGGCAGCCGTAGTGGCCTTGAAACCGGCGCTCCGCATCATCGGAATCGTGAAGGTGCCGGTGGTGGCGGTATTGGCGACCGCGCTGCCGGACAGCGACCCCATCAGGCCGCTGGCGAGCACGGCCACTTTCGCGGGGCCGCCAGGGCTCGAGCCGAAGATGGACTGGGCGAAGTCGATGATGAAACGAGTGGCGCCGGTGGCGGCGAGGAACGCGCCGAATATGACGAACAGGAACACATACGTGAACATGACGCTCAGCGCGACGCCGAACGTGCCCTGGGCTTGCAGAAATGCCTGCGCGACAATCCGTTCGATGGAGTACCCGCGGTGCGGGAACAACCAGTCGGGCATGCTGGGTCCGATGTAGGCGTAGACCAGAAACAGCCCCGACATGATCGGCAGCGCCCACCCGAGCGACCGCCGAGCCGCTTCGATCACAATCAGCAGCCCGATGACACCGACCAGGATGTCGGCGGAGGTCTCGTACCCGGCGCGGTTGCCGAGCGATGAGCCGTTCTGCCAGAGACTCTGGAAGGACGGTTCGTTCTGCACCAGAATCCAGCCGCAGCAGATGGTGGCCAGCACCGCGAGCAGAATGTCACTGGCCCTGGCGAAGGCGTTGTCCTTGAGCGTCGGGTGAATCGGGATGTTCAGGAAGCAGATAACCAGACCCAGCAGCGCGAAGACGGCGAGCTGCGGCTGAGGCGCCAGCACCGGGTAGTTCACCTGGGCCAGGGTGAACACGCACAGTCCAACCGCCAGCACGCGCGAGACGAGCTGGCGAGGAGTGGTCGGGGCGCCATCGGCCGCGCTAGTACTGGTCGTCATGTGACCACCACTACTCGTCTACGGCCAGATGCCGATCTCCTGGTAAAAACGGATGGCGCCGGGGTGAAACTCGGTGCCGGTGTCGCGGACCACGTTGTTCTCGTTGATGGCGCGCCCGGCGGCATGCTTCGCGACGACACTCGCACGCTGTTCATACAGCGTCTTGGTGACGTTGTAGACGAGTTCCTCGTCCGCCGCGGCGGACGTGATCAGATGCATCGAGCCGACATCAAGCCCTTCGTAGGGCTCCGTCTGGCCGCGGTAGGTGTCGGCCGGAATCGTGGCCGGCCGGAAGAACACGTATTCCTCGATCAACCGCTGTTTCGCCTCGTCCCCGAACGGAATGAAGTGAATGTCCTGCGACGCAGAGGCCTGCGTGATGGATGCGGTCGGCACCGCGCCGCCGACGAAGACCGCGGCGGCAGAGCCATCGGCAATCAGGTCGACCGCGCCGGCCTGGGTGGCGTTCAGTGGGGTGAAGTCGTCGTAGGTGATCCCGTGGGCAGCCAATAATGGCCCGACGAAATACTCGAACCCGGCTCCGGCGGGCCCGACCCCCACGCGCTGGCCTCGAAGATCCTCGATGGTCTCGACCCCCGATCCGGCCTGGGTGATGAACAGCGCCACGTTCGGCGCGAGGGTCATGACCGTGCGCATCGGGTAGGCCTTGTCCCAGCCCTCACCGCCCCGAACGGCAAAATACGTAATGGCGGCGTTCGACATGGCGAAGTCGAGCTCGCCGGTGTCGAGCCGTCGGATGTTCTCTTGCGATCCACTGGTCGCCTCGGCGGTCACGCTCCAGCCGAACTCGTCGCCGAATTCGTTGAGCACTTCGGCCAGGGCGCTGCCGACGACAAAGAACGCGCCTCCAGGCGGCGCCGTGCCCACGCTCAGAAAGAGTCGTGACGGCGCCGCGTCGCCCGGCTCACCACCCTGGCCGCCGCCGCCGCACGACGCGGCGAGCGTGCCCACCATCAACGCAACCAGACACCCGACTCGGCGCATTCTGTTCTCCACACGCGAACCGACGCGTCTATCGCATCGGCGAGACCTGCCATCGGCCGCTCGCACATCCGCGAGCGACGGCGGACGCTCGTCAAACCTGTAATGCTACTCCAGCCGGCGTGTGAGGAGCCACCGGCCGCCGCGCCTTACGCGTGCTCCGGGCCAACGATGGAGAGCAGGTGCCCGTCCGGGTCTCGAAAATTCGCGGCCCACTGGTCGCCGGTGACATTGCGTGGCGCGTTGAGAAACTCCACCCCGCGTGCCCTCAGCGCCGTGTGGGCCGCGGTCACGTCGTCCACGCCAAACACCACTTCGGTGGCGCCGGCCAGCGGCGTGGCGAGGCGGGCGTGGGCCGTGCTCAGCGCGAGCGCGACCCCGCCGGCGTTGAGGAACACGAAGTCGTCCATCTCGAACTGCAGCTCGAGGCCCAGTGTCTCCCGGTAGAACGCCGCCGACCGCGAGAGATCGGTGACGCCGAGGAAGATGTTGTTGATCCGTGTCAGTCTGATGTCGTCCATGGTGCCTCCACGACGAATCGGCGTGCCTTCATCTCGAATCGGGGCAAGGCGCCGGCGGCAACCACCCGTACTGGCACGGTCAGCCCCATCGACTCGCGGAGCGCCTGCGCCACCCGTATGGCGACGGCGTCGGCGGCGGTGGCGGGTTCCAGCTCGATCTCGACGGCCAGCGCGTACATGGCGCCAGTCGCGGAAATCGTCGACCGGTATTCCACGATTTCAGGAAAACGCCGCACCACCGCTTCGACCGCGGTCGGATACACATTGACGCCGCGTACGCAGACCATATCGTCAGCCCGCGACAGGATGCCGCCAGCGGCCCTCACCAGCGTGCGACCGCAGGGGCACGGGGTCCGGTCGAGCCGAACCACGTCCCGCGTGCGATAGCGGATCACCGGGCTGGCGGTGCGTCCCAGATTGGTGACCACCAGTTCGCCTGCTTCGCCGTCGGCGACTGGGTCCCCGGTGGTCGGATCGACCACCTCGCAGATGAACTCGCACTCGTTGAGATGCAGCGCGCCCGGCCCCTCCCAGCACTCAAAGCTGATCGGGCCGACCTCGGTCAACCCGTGGTGGTCGATGACTCGCGCGCCCCAGCCCGTTTCCAACTGGGCCCGGGTGGCCGGAATGCTGCCCCCCGGCTCGCCGGCGACGATGACGGTACGGACGCTGCGCACCGGGCCGCCGGCGAGGTCGAGGATGCCGGTCTCACGGGCGACCTGAGCCAGCCTCAGCGCGTAGGTCGGGGTGCAACACACGACGGTGGGCTGACTGGCGTCCATCAGCCGGAGGCGTGACTCGCTTGACATGCCGCCACCGGGAATCACCATCGCCCCCAGTTGCGACCCGGCGTCGAAGGCGGACCAGAAGCCGAGAAACGGGCCGAACCCGAACGGGAAAAAGATGCGGTCGTGGGCGGTGACGTGGGCCGCCCGATAGACCGCGGCCCAGCAGGTCGTCACCCATTGCCAGCTTTCGTTCGTGTCTGGCCATCGCAGAGGTCGGCCGGTGGTGGACGACGTCTGGTGATAGCGCGTGTAGCGGTCCAGCGGTTCCGTCAGCGCGGTGCCCCACGGCGGGTTGGCGTCCTGGTCGGCGGCGAGCTCCTGCTTCGACGTGAGCGGCAGTAAACGGAGGTCGTCGGTGGTGCGCAGCGTCTTGGCGCTGACCCCGGCCTCGTCGAGCTTGCGGGTGTAGAAGCGGTTGGGTCCATGCACCGCGGCAAGCAGCGCCCGCAGCCGGTCGATCTGGCGTGCCTCGATCTGATCGCGCGGCGCGCACTCGGCGTCGGGCGGCACAAGGTCTGGCACGCCGGTCGCGGTCATCGGTCGTCCGGTTTCTCGGCGTGGTGGGCCGTGTCGTCGGCCGTCAGATCCGCCGTGCGCCCGATGGGTGCGTCAACCGCCGACACCGCAAACCGGTCGGCGATGTCGGACGGAATCGCGGTGCTACACATCGGCTCTCCCGGACGCTTGCTCACGCAGGCGACCGTCAGCGTGCCGCGCGCGGTCACCGCACCCCCGGCCTCGATGGTGGCGGCGTACGACAGACTTCGGGTCGATTTCCGCGTGATACGCAGCACGACGTCGAATTCATCCTCGAAACGGAGCGGCCTGAGGAACTCGAAGCTGGTGGCGACCCGGGGGAACCCGATCGCCGCCCCGGGCGGGGCGATGCTCACCCCGGCCGCTCGCCACATGGCATGCTCGGCTTCCTCCATGTAGCGGAAGAACACGCTGAAATGGACGATACCGGCGGTGTCGGTTTCGTAGAACTGCACGCGTCGTGTGAGCCGAAACTCGCTGATCGCCACGGTCAAGAACGCCTATGAGTCGGTCGCCTTCACTGGCTGCTTCGCGCCGCCCGTGTAGCTGCCCAAGGCGTCCATCAGTGGACGCAGGTCTTTGAAGACGTTGCCCACGAGCGCGTCCACGAGCTGCGGCTGCAGATCGGGGTGCGTGCCGATGAACTCGCCAAAGTTGAACGTGGGGTCGTAGAACGCCAGCACCAGCTGTCGGAAACTGTCGAGCCCGTGGCGAAGGTCACGCTCATACTGCTCAAACGTTGCCGCGGTGACGCCGCCGGTGTCGAGCGCCGCGTGAATGGTGTCGGCCGCCAGTTCGCCGCTCTTCAGCGCGAGGTAGACGCCGGACGAAAACACCGGGTCGAGAAACGAGAAGGCGTCGCCCACCAGGCAGAAGCCGTCACCGGCGGCCCGGGTCGCGCGATAGCTGAATTCGCCGGTCACCTGTATCGGGCCCTGGCGTGTGCCAGGGGCGAGATGCTCCCGGATCCAGCGGCAGCTCTCGGCCTCCCGTCGAAAGATCGCCTCCGGGTCCCGTGTCTCTCGGTAGAGATAGTCGTGCTCGGCGACCACCCCTACCCCGACCGTGTCGTTCGCGAGCGGGATGTACCAGAACCACCCTTTCTCCGGGATGTAGGCGACCGTCGTAGCCCCTTCATCAAGGCCAGGGTCTCTGAGCGCCCCCGTGAAGTAGGCGAAGATGGCAATCTTGTTCAGGTCTGGGTCGCGCTGTCTCCAGCCGAGTTTGCCCGCCAGCAGCGCATCGCGTCCGGTGGCGTCCACGACGACGTGGGCGTGGTGGGTTTCCGAGCCGCCGCCGGTCACGTCCGCACGCACGCCGACGACCCGGTCGCCCTCCCGCAACGCGTCGCGGACCGCCACGCCCTCGCGGACCTCGACGCCCGCGGCGGCGGCGTTCTCCAACATCATCTTGTCGAAGTCGCTCCGCCGGATCTGCCAGGTGCTGGCCCAGTCCTCCGTGATTGTCTTGAAGAAATAGAACGGCTGCGACACCGTGCCGCTGGTCGATACGAACTGGACGCTGTGCTTCCGCGGACTCCCCGACTGTTTCAGCCAGTCGAGCACGCCCAGCCGCTCGAAGGTGAACCAGGTGTGGGGCATCAGCGATTCGCCGATGTGATAGCGCGGGAACCGTTCGCGCTCCAGCAGCAGCACGTGGCGGCCATGCTGCGCGAGCAGCGTGGCCGCGGTTGCCCCGGCCGGTCCGCCTCCCACCACGATGGCGTCGTAGGTTGATGTCGACATCATTCGCTCAGACCGGGCGCGCCGTGGCGCTGTTTCGCATGCTACTAGGTCTCCTCGGCCTTGTTACACGTGCGGCAGCACTTCGACGATGTCGCCGATCTTTCGACCCGAGTGCAT
>CALBET010000903.1 GCA_937888665.1 uncultured Acidobacteriota bacterium | reverse complement strand
GTGCGGTTCCTGCTGGAGGAAGAGGCGGGGTATATCACCGGCGCGGTCCTCACCGTGAACGGCGGACTGGAGATGTAGCGGCATGAAACCTTTCGTCATCAACCGACATGGGCGGCTGGTCTTTCCGTCCAACTTCATCCCGGAGCCTGACTTCTCCTCGATCGACACGGTGGAGGAGCTGGACGCGATCATCCGACGCGATTTCGAGGTCAAGGCGCCAAGCGGCGCGGAATTGGCCAAGCGCGCGAGCGCCGGCACCTATACCAACCGCTACGAGCTGCTCCGCGATCTCGGGTTGTATCTGTTCTGGATGAATCGGTACGCGATGGCGATGTATCAGAAGCGGCCGACGCGGTGGCGAGACGTCTCGCGCAACCGCGAGGACCTCTTTCTGCCGGTCTTGACGCCGTGGGTGGACGCCGAGCAGAAAGTGGCCGCGATCGAGACGGCCTACGAGCAGTTGCCCGCGCGCTGGGACGGCGAGGTCGAGGAAGACCTCTTCGGCATGCTGTTCGACCTGTTTCGTCACAAGCGCCATCACGCCAGCGGCCTCGGCGCCATGAAACCGACCGTGGCCGAGGCGCTGGCGGCCGATTCGCAGTGCACGATTCGCCTGGCGACCTACGACCCGGACTACCCGCGCTTCACCACCGATCAGGTCATGGACTGCCACGAGGCGGTGCCGGAACTGGAGGCGCTGCGCCGCTGGGCGATGACCCTGAGCAATCAGTACCCGTGGGACCGCTCGCAGACCCGCTTGACCCCGATCAACGAGCTGCGGGACGACGACGTCGTGGTCGTCTTTCACCCCCACTCGCGAGACGTGACGGACTTCATCCGCCGGGTGAAGGGTGGAGCGTCGCGCCGCCCTCAGCCGCGGACCACCGCCGTCTCCTGCCCTCCGGTGACACCGCTGCCGCCGGTGCTGGTCCGGTCGCATTTCGCTCTGCAGCCGCGTATCGAGGCGTTGGCGGTGCGGCGGGGGGAGTTGATCTGCACCAACGAGGACATCATCCGCAACTCCGCGTCGAGCTGGTCACCGATGAGCGCGGCCGAGATTGCCGCCAAGACCGGTATCGAAAGCCGGTGCTACACGGAAGACACCCTCGAAGAGATGGCGCTGGACGCCGCTGTCGCGGCCCTGGAGCGGTCAGGACGGACCGCCGAGTCGATCGGGGCGGTGATCTTCTGCACCTGCACGAACCGCCGGTTGTTGCCGTCGGCCGCGACCTGGCTCTCCGGACAACTCGGCATCTTTCAGACCCACACGTCGGTCGATCTGGTGGCCGCGTGCGCCGGGTTCCCGTACGGGCTGGCTGACGCGACCCGGATTCTGCAGGAGATACAACGTCCCATCCTGCTGATCTGCGCCGAGAAGTTCTCCGACAAGATAGGCAGCGTCCGCACGTCTCGCATGATCTTCGGAGACGGCGCCGCCGCCCTCGTCATCGGCCCGGCCGAGCCCGGCCAGGGTGACCTGGATGTGGTGCAAACCTACGCGAGCGGTCCGGTCAGCGAGGTGAACTCCATCATCTGGCCCAATGAGGCGTTCGGGTGTGACATCACCGTCTACGGTCCCGAGGTCAAAGCGCTGGTGAAGCGATACCTCCAGCAGATGATCGGCGAGCTGCAGAGCCTGCCACACCCAGACGGCGCGGACGGCGCCCTGATCGACGCGGTAGAGCTCATCATCCCGCACCAGGCGAACAAGAAGATGATCATCGAGCTGGCCGAACCTGCCGGCATCACCCGCGAGCAGATGTATTTCAACATCGCCACGGTCGGGAACACCTCGGCCGCGAGCATCCCGCTTGCCATCCACGACGCGGTCATCGAGGGCGTGCTCACCAGACCGACGCGCATCTTCACGCCCGGTTTCGGCGCCGGCGCCGTGGCCGGGTACGCCGTGCTCCGCATCGATCCCGCGATCGTCGTGCCGGAGACCGCGGCCCGGTTCACGTCGACCCCTGCCCCGCCAGTACCTGGCGAGCCGAGACCATCGTCGTCCGACGATGTCGAGGCCGCCTTCGGCAGCTGACTCTTGCATTTGAGCGCCAGGGTAAGCCAGCATGACGGGCACGCTGGAGTGCGTGGACGCGATGACAGCGAAACGATCGGGCCCGGATGCCGGGCTAGGGGAGTTCATCAGGCACCAGCGTCAGCTGGGTCATCTGTCGCTGCGCCAGCTGGCCGATGCCTGCGGCGTCTCGAACGCCTACCTGAGTCAGATCGAGCGCGGGCTCCGCAGCCCGAGCAGCTTTGTCTTGAAGGCGCTGGCCGACGGCCTTGAGTTGTCGTCAGAGACGCTCTATGCCCAGGCGGGCATTCTCGACCCAACCGAGGGCGACGTGGCTGCGGTCGTGAGCGCGATCCGCCAAGACCAGCGTCTGTCGGCACGGCAGCGAGAAATGCTCGTGGACATGTACGAGTCGTTCCTCAAAGTGAACGATGCCACGGACACGGAAGAATAGCCCGTCGCCCCGCATCGTCCCACCTAATTTCCGATCTGCTTGCAAAAGTTAACGTAACTTGTTAACATGCCGAAATCGCGGTGGGCGACAATACGCCCTCGCCCGGTTCCCCGTGTGAGTGCCGGCACGACCGGCGCCGCCGAGCATGAAGGAGAGCACGATGATCAACTGGACCAAGCAGACCGAAGAGATACTTCAGGCCTGGACCGACACGCAGAAGAAAGTGTGGAGCGGTTGGGTGGACGCGACCGAACAGCAGGCGGGCCAGACCCAGCTCGCCGACACGTGGCGAAAGGCGGTCGACACCTGGGAAGCGGCCGTGAAGAACGGTCTCGAAACGCAGCAGGAACTTTCCAAGAATGTGTCCGCGAGCGCGACGGCGGTGCCGAACGTGCCGAAGGACCTCCTGGACTGGACCGAGCAGACCGAGGCGCTGGGCATTCGCTGGAGCGCCGCTCAGACCGAGCTCTGGGAGACCTACTTCGGCATGGTGCGCAAAGCGGTTCCGGTGAAGATGTTCGGCACCTTCGACGACGAAAACCAGAAGCTGTTCTCGGCGTGGCAGGAGTCGGTCGAGAAGATCACCGCGGCGCAGTCGACCTGGGCGCAGATGTGGACCGCGCAGGCTGCTGCCGGCACTGCCCCGCCGTCGGCCAAGAAGGCGACCGGACGCAAGTCGGCGACCGCGTAGCATCAGCACGCACTGAACACCCGGGCGGCCCGCACCGCACGCGCGATGCGGGCCGCAACCTTTGGATCGCCCCCCGGGGCCTACCGGATCACGCGCAAGGGCCGAGGGGGCCCCGCGGGAAGGAACGGCATGACGGTGCAGTCCAGCCAGAGCGAATCGAATCCGTACGCGGCCTGGCAGACCGAAATAGAGCGGACGACCCAGCGCATTCACAACTTCGCCGAACTGGTGGCGGAGTCGAACGAACCGACCCTCGCGCAGAGCCCGCGGCAAGAGGTGTATCGGAAGCACAAGGCGCGTCTCTACTACTACGAGGGTCCCCGCACGTACGAGACGCCGATTCTATTCGTGCCGAATCTCGGCATCAGCCGGCCGACCGTCTTCGACTTGATGCCGAAGGCCAGCTTCATCGAAT
>CALBET010000902.1 GCA_937888665.1 uncultured Acidobacteriota bacterium | reverse complement strand
ACGGTACGCATCGAGGCGCTGCGGTCGGTGAGACTGCAGATCTGACAAAGTAGTATCTAACGGCCCGTGTGCAGCCCACCATGCCAGAATTCGACGCCGCCGATGTGCGGCGCTATTACGACCGGAACACGGACGGCTTTGTCGCCCATGGGCAGGGCGGTGTGGTCGGCGCGTTGCATCGACCGGTCTGGAGCCCAGGCATCGAGAGCCCCGCGGCGGCGTTTCGCTACGTCGAAGACCGAATCCTCGACCACCTGCGAACCCTGCCGAGCGGTCCCACTCCGTTGCACGTGGTCGACCTCGGGTGCGGCGTCGGCGCCAGCCTCTGCTACCTGGCTGGGCGGCTGCCCATCCGGGGCACCGGGCTGACCTTGAGCCAGGTCCAGGTACGGCACGCCGACCAGCGCATCCACCAGGCCGGACTCGACGGCCGCGTCGTCTGCCGCGAAGGCGACTTCTGCGCGCCACCAGACGATGTGGCGCCGGCCGACCTGGCCTACGCCATCGAGTCGTTTGTGCATGGGCCTGACCCCGCCCGCTTCTTCGAATCGTGCGCTGGGCTCGTGAGGCCCGGGGGCCTGCTGGTCGTCTGCGACGACTTCCGCCGCAGGGTCGACACCCCGGCCGCGACACGGGCCATCGCCCGCTTCCAGCGCGGGTGGCACCTCAACACCGTGATTCGCGAAGACGAACTGCGCCGCCTGGCGGCCGACGCCGGTTTCGACCACCTGTCGTCGGACGACCTCACGGCCCATCTTCAGCTCGACCGTCCGCGCGACCATCTGATCGCGTGCTTCGTCGCGCTCTTCGGCTGGCTCCCCCTCGACGGCACGCGGCTCGGTCATCTGGTCGGCGGCAACGCGCTGCGGACCTGCCTGGCACGAGGTTGGATCGGATACGATCTCGCCGTCTTCCGTCGGCGGCGTCCGGTCGCTCCCGCGTGACGACACGGTGCGCAGGGTCTCGCCGTTCGCGCCCCCGGCCAGACCGCCCACAGAGACACCACCATGCCCGAGCCGTCACTTCCCTACTGGCACACGCAGACCACCATCGAGGCCGCCGAGCTGGCCGGCCGTGACCCGGTGGTCGTCCTGCCACTCGCGGCCATCGAGCAGCACGGCCCGCACCTCCCACTCTCGACCGACCTCGATATTGGTCTGGGACTCCTCGCGGAGGCGTGTCGGCGTCTGCCACGCGACGTGCCGGTGTCGGTGCTGCCGCCGCACACCAGTGGCGCGAGCCGCGAACACGCGCGGTTTCCCGGCACGCTGAGCCTCGACCCGGAACTGGCGAGCGAAACGATACGGCAGCACGGCGCCGCCATCGCCGCGACCGGAATCCGGCGTCTCGTGCTGTTCAACAGCCATGGCGGTAACACGGGGGCGCTCGATCTGGCCGCGCTCGCGCTCCGGGAAGACCACGGACTGCTGGTCGTCAAGGCCAGCTATTTCGCGTTCTCCCGCCCGCCCCAGGTCGCGCTCCCGGACACCGAGTGGCGTCACGGGCTGCACGGCGGGGCGGTCGAGACGGCGATGATGCTGCATCTGCGGCCGGACCTCGTCAGGCGGGACGCCGTCCGGGCATTTGGGTCGCTGGGGCACGACCTGGAGGGATCACTGCGTCGACTGGGTCCGGAGGGCGAGGCCTCGTTCGCCTGGCTGGCCGGCGACCTGAACGTCGACGGGGTGACCGGCGACGCCACGCTGGCGACGGCCGAGATGGGGGCGCAGCTGGTGGGCCACTATGGGCAGGTGCTGGCCGAGGTCATCGAGGACGCGCGCGCGTTCCCGCTCGACCGCTTGCGCGACTGACCCGGCGGCCAGTCACCAGTCATGCGCGGCGAGACCCCGACTACTTCCCTCGCATCGGCCCCGAGAGCATGTCGGTGAGCCAGTGGCCGGCTCGGTCGACCTTGGCCTTGACGTAGAGCAGGTTGTGCCGATTGAGCGTGCCGTACAGCGGTTGGCGGTCCGCCACGTCGATGCCGCCGGCTTGCAGCGCCCGGACCTTCTCCGGGTTGTTGGTGAGCAGCTGGATCCGGTTGATCTGCAGATGCCCGAGCATCTCCACCGCGGCGTCGTATCGACGCTCGTCGGAGCCGAACCCCAACGTGCAGTCCGCGTCGACCGTGTCGAGTCCTTGCTGCTGGAGGGTATAGGCGCGCAGCTTGTTTCCCAGGCCGATGCCACGCCCCTCCTGCGCCAGATACAGCAAGACGCCGCCGCCTCGGGCCGCAAACACCCGAAGGCTGCCACGCAACTGCTGGCCGCAGTCGCATCGGAGGCTCCCGAACAGGTCGCCAGTGAGACAGGCCGAGTGCAGACGCACCGGCACCGGCTCCGGCCAGTCCTCTCGTACGCCGATCAGAATGGCGACGTGCTCGAGAATGCCGTTGGCTTCACGAAAACAGACGAACCGGGCCTCTTCCGCTTCTTCGAGCGGCACGGGCCCGTCGCTGACGTAGGTGACTTCCACCCGGTTGTTCGCCGCCAGCTCCTGGATCTGCTCAGTGGTCACCGTCGAGATCGCCTCGTCGGCACACGCGCCATCCTCGCCGAGCGCCACGCTCACCACCACCGGCAACAGCTGTCCGAGCCGCGCCAAGGTCAACCCCCCGATTTCCTGGATAGCGGCGGCCCCCATGTCCAAGCTGGCCCTGTCTGGTCGGTTCAACCCGCTCGACAGGTTCCATACGGCGTCCGGGGTCGTCTCACCGCGCAGCCCCAGACTGACGTCGCCCGTGTGCACCCCACTGGTGCGGTCGGGTGTCTGGCCCATCGGAGGGGCCGGTGTCAGCCCCATGGCATGCGCGCGATGCTGGGTCACCGCAAGACGCACCGGACGGCGGCCATGCCCACGCAACTGCTGCAGCGTCCCGTGCGTGAGGCCCTCGACGGCCGCGAGCAGCACGGCCTCGTCAGACGTCTGGCCACCGGTCACCCGAATGGGACGACCGCGCCGGAGGTCGAACAAACCCCGCTCTGCGTCCCGCATGCTACCGTCCAGCCTGAACTCCGTTCCTGGTCACGATACAGTTATTGCTCCATGGAGACCGCGACGTGCCGACGCTGGTGACCGAATCCACCGCCTGGAGCTTGATTCGGGCCGTGCCCCCTGCCGATCCCGGCGCGCGGCTTTCGCAACGCATCCATTCTAGTGCAAACGACCCCATCTGGCTCCAGATAGACGACTCGGGAGGGTGGCGCGCTTCGGGCCCGCTCAGCGAGGCCGCCAGGGCGCTCGTGGACCTGTATCTGCCACTGCAGCTGGATCCCGACCTCGTGGTCGGCCAGATTGGGCAGAGCCTGGACGGTCGGATCGCCACCCAACAGGGGCACTCCCATTACATCACCGGCGAGGCCGACATCCTTCGTGTGCATCGGTTGAGGGCACTGGTGGACGCGGTGGTCGTCGGCGCCGGCACCATCGCCTCGGACGACCCGCGCCTGACCGTGCGGGGAGTCGAGGGCGCCAACCCGGTGCGAGTGGTGCTCGACCCGAACGCGCGGCTGTCACCCGAACACGCGGTGTTCACCGACGGCGCGGCGCCCACGCTGGTATTCCGCCGCGGGCCGAC
>CALBET010000901.1 GCA_937888665.1 uncultured Acidobacteriota bacterium | reverse complement strand
AGGCCGCGTCGGGTTCGGGGCGCAGCCCCGTCTACGTAGCGAAAAAGGGAAATGCCTATGTCCAGGAAATCTGATCGCGTGCGGGTCCTGTTCGGTGTCGTCGGGTTGGCCGCGGCCGTCGTCGCTGGCACCGTGGTGACGGGGCAGAGCCGCAATCAGGATGGCAACGGGCAGGCGCTGGGGCACGGCTATGCTCGTCCAGCGCGTAGTCCGCACGGCAGTCGGTCGGAGGTCATGGCTCCGCATGGCATGGTGGCGGCCAGTCATCCGCTGGCCGCGCAGGTGGGCATCGACATCCTCAAGGCCGGAGGCAATGCCATCGACGCGGCGGTGGCCGTCAACGCGGTGCTGGGGCTGGTCGAACCGCACATGAACGGGGTCGGCGGCGACCTGTTCGCCATCGTCTGGGACAACGAGACGCAGCGGCTCTATGGGCTCAACGCGACCGGCCGGTCGCCCTACGAGATCAATCGGCAGGTCTTTGAGCGGCAGAATCTTGACCGTGTGCCAGGGACCGGGCCACTGACGTGGACGGTGCCCGGCGCGGTCGACGGGTGGGACCAGCTGCTCACACGTTTCGGGACGATGGGCTTTGGCGACGTGCTCGCGCCGGCCATCGCGTATGCGCGCGACGGGTTCCCTGTGAGCGAGATCATCCAGGGACAGTGGGCGGCGTCGGAGGACTCGCTGGCCGAGTGGCCCACCTCGGCCGCCACCTACCTGCCCAATGGTCGACCCCCGGTCGTCGGCCAGGTGTTCAAGAACCCGGGGCTGGTACGGACCTACGAAGCGATCGCACGCGGTGGTCGCGATGCGTTCTACCGGGGCGAGATCGCGCGGAAGATCGTCGCCTTCAGTGAATCGAACGGCGGCTATTTCACCACGCGCGATTTTGAGGATCACAGCTCGGCGTGGGTGGAGCCGGTCACGACCAGCTATCGCGGTCATGACATCTGGGAGATCCCACCGAACAGTTCCGGCATCGTGGCGCTGATGATGCTGAATATCCTGGAGGGCTACGACATGGCCGCTCTGGGGCAGAACTCGGCGGCCGCCATTCATCGCATCGTCGAGGCGAAGAAGCTCGCCTTCGCCGATCGTGATCGGTTCGTCGCTGATCCTGACGCCAGTCGGTTGCCGGTTTCGGAGCTGATTTCGAAGGCGTACGGAGACACGCGGCGCGCGCTCATCGACCCGATGCGGGCCTCGCAGTCCGTGCACGCCGGCGATCCGACCGAAACGGTCTATCTCACGGTGGTCGACCAGGACCGCAATGCCATCTCGCTCATCGAGAGCATCTTCGGCGGTTTCGGTTCGAAGGTCGTGCCCGCGGATCTCGGGTTCGCCTTGCAGAACCGCGGATCAGGCTTCTCGCTCGAGGCCGGGCACTTCAACGCGCTCGAGCCGCACAAACGGTCGCTGCACACCAATATGCCGGCGTTCGTGACCAAGGACGGAAAGCCCTGGCTCTCGTTCGGTGTGATGGGCGGCGACATGCAGCCGCAGGGTCATACGCAGGTGCTGTCGAACATCATCGACTTCGGCATGAACCTGCAGGAGGCGGGCGACGCCGCCCGGGTGCGCCACGGCGGAAGTGTCATGGTGGAACCGGGAGTCACCGATGACGTGATCGCCGAACTGGAGGCGATGGGGCATCAGGTACGGCGCGCCGGCGGCGGGGGCATGGGTGGTTATCAGGCCATCATGATCAACCCGGAGACGGGTATGTTGCATGGCGGGACCGACCCCCGCAAGGACGGCGTCGTGGTCGGCTACTAGTGTTTCCCGGCGAGGCGTCCGTCTGGCGGCGTTACTTCGTCGGTCACAGCCCGCCTGGCTGCTCCCTCCTCGCGCCTTGCCAGACGAACGCCTCGCCGGGAAACCCGGTCACCTGATCCGTGTCGCGTTCCAGTCGACGGTTCCGCTCGGCGAGCGGGCGACGCCGGTCAGCCTGTCGTCCAGGACCTGCGCGCGATAGGTGTTGTCGCCGATCCGGAAGCCGATCTCGGTTCCGCGTAGTCGACCGTCTTCGATTGCTTGCGTCCGACCGTTCCCGCGCAGGCCGCCGGTCACGATCTGGAACTGCTGATGGAGTTCCAGTTCCTGGTCTCCCAGCTTCCAGGTGCCGTTCACGTTCGCCGGGACAATCCACAGCAGTGATGTGCAAAAGCTGGGACATGGATCCAGCACCACTGTTTCGTCGGGCACCCAGCCTGCCGCGTCGGGGTCGGTCTCCGATCCGCCCATGTCCCAGGTATTCGAGACGATGCGGGTGCCGGGCTCGAGTCCGAGCAGCGTCGGCCGCAGTCGGGTGTTGATGTCCGGAAGCAGAAACATCGTGATCACCGTCGCCGGAGACAGATCGACCTCGAAGAGATCGGTGGCGAGAAAGTCGGTCCGATCCGCCACGCCCGCCTCGAGCGCCCGTTGCTTCGAGGCCGCCACGAGATTCGGCTCCAGTTCGACCCCGAGCGCACGGGCACCAAGCCGGGCGGCGGCGATCACGGTGCGGCCATCACCGGACCCCAGATCGATGACAACATCGTCCGGGCCGACCCCAGCCATCTCAAGCATCGTGTCGACCAGGACATCCGGCGTCGGCACCCAGGGCGCGTCTTTGCCCTCCTGGCCGATGACGGGAGCCGGTTGTCCGCTCGCCACGAGGGGCGACAGCACCAGGACGCCGACGGCCAGCGCGGCCGCGACGCACGACGTCCAGAGGCACCGATGGCCGACGTGCTCAGGCATCGCGAGGGAGCAACCGTGGGTGACCAGCGATGGTGACCGCGCCGAAGTGTTGGAGGTCCAGGGTGGCGATGGCCTCCGCACCGAGGCGCTCGGCCGTGGCCACGACGACTCCGTCCACCAGCCCGAGGTGGAGATCGGCGTACCGCTCGCAGATGAGTGCCGCCGCCTCAATGTCAGATTGTCGCCCCCACTCGACGCCGAACGCACCATCGGCCAGATCGGCCAGAAATGCCGTTCGTGCCTTCGGTCCCAGCTGGGTGGCCAGCAGGTAGTCGACTTCTGGCAGGATCGCGCCCGGAAGTACCCAGGCGTCCGGGTTGCTCAGGTAGAGCTCGCGTAGCGGTCGGTGGTGTCGATCCCCCGCGTCCAGAAGCGCGACGACCGCGCTGGTGTCGGCGACAATCACGATTTCCCCAGACCCGTCAGCAGTCCCTCGGCACGCTCACCAAGGTCGTCCCGCCGGCTTGAGAACGCGCCAACCGAACGAGCCACCCGCCTGGGCGCGTGCCGTCTCGCATACTCGGCCACCGCCTCCCGTATCAGCTCCGCGGAGGGTCGTTGTTGTTCGGCTGCCAGTCGCTTGAGGCGGCGGTAGTCGTCCGGGTCGAGGTATACCGTTGTTTTCTCCATATGCCTGACACATGTGGTAGCGCTGCGCGCGCAACGCACACGAAGCGCGAGGGCAGTGCGACTCAGCGGACCTCGGGTCCGCCGCGCCGGTCGTCGCGGACGAATCGGCTGCGAGCGGGCATGGCCACCTTCGGCAGCGTCTCCGCGTCCATGATCGCCTCGGTGGCAATGATCTCGTTCTTGGCCAGAATCCAGGCGACCAGTCCGTAGACCTCGTCGGCGGCCAGCGTCCCCGGCGCGTTGCGTGGCATGGCGCGGTTGATGTAGTCGTACAGGGTCGTGGCATACGGCCAGTAGTTCCCGACCGTTGGTGGTCGGCTGCTGGGATCGCGACCGACCACCGGCGCGGCGGTGCCTCCTTCGCCCTCCTGTCCGTGACACCCGCCGCACGCACGTGCCCAGGTGCGCGCCCCGTCCGCAGCCGTACCCTGTCCGGCGGGCAGCCCGGTGCCGTCCGGCCTCACATCAATGTCGAGCGCCTCGATCTCGCCGGCCGTGGCTGCCCGGCCCAGCCCAAACGTGTCCGGGTGGTTCGATGCCGCCGACCGTTGCTGTCCTGCGGCGAAGGGCACAGCCAGCCACAGTCCCCCGACGACCATCGCCACCAAACTGGCACGGATCGCCGACCACGAACGGGCAGGCCGCTGGCGGGTCACGCCTGTAACCGCTCGGCGCCGAACAGCACGCGGCCGTCGTCGCCGACCGTCCACGAGGTGATGGGGTTCTGGTGATACCGCGTGCCGGGCCCCCGCGCTGCGCGTAGCGCGTCCCACGTCGGCTGCACGTAGCCGGTCTCGTCCGTCGCCCGACTCATGATCTCGGCCGGTTCCCCGCCCCATTGCCACAGGTGCCGAAAGCGCACGTGCGCTTTCGGCAGCACCGGTCCCTGCAGTGTCGCCACCTGCCAGGTGGTACCGCCGTCGGCACTGACGTCGACCCCGGTGATTCGCCCGCGACCGCTCCAGGCCAGACCCCGGATTTCGTGCCAGCCCGGTTTGATCACGCGGGGAAAGGCAGGGTCGGTAATGATCGACCGCGCGTCCATCACAAAACTGAACTGGCGCACGGTGCTCCCGTCGCCCAGCGGATCGGTGTACTTCGAGGTCTCTTCCCGGGTCATGAACGGCTGATCGGCAAGTTCGATCCGGCGCAGCCACTTCACGCTCGAGTTGCCTTCCCAGCCCGGGAGCAGCAGGCGCGCGGGGTACCCGTTTCCCGGCATCAATGCGTCGCCGTTCTGCGCGTAGACGATCATCGCGTCGTCGAACGCCTTCTCCATCGGAATGCTCCGCGTCATCACGGCCGCGTCCTGCCCCTCGGCGAGAAACCAGGTGGCGTCGGGGTTCGCCCCAACCTCCCGCAACACCGTCGACAGCATGACCCCGGTCCACTCGGTCTGGCTCGTGAGGCCGCACACCATCTGCGGGAGGGTCTCGGGTGTGCCGCGCCGCAGGTTGCCAGAGCACTCGAGGAAGCAGATGCGGGACGTGGCCGGGAACTGCTGGAGATCAGCCAGGCTGAACACGGTCGGACGGTCGACCATGCCGTGGACGAGCAACTCGTAGCGTGCTGGATCGATGTCGGGGACTCCTCCGTGATGCCGTTCGAAGTGCAGGTCCGCCGGAGTGATGGTGCCCCGCAGGTCCTGTAGCGGGGTGCGGGAGGACGTGGGGCTCGGGTCTCTCCGGGGGCTCACGAACGCCGACCGCTGGTCGACCTCGTTCGGGCCGCGGCCGGGGCGTCGCGTGGTGGAGACCGACTGCTGACCGGAGACCGGGGCCACGACCGCGGCGCCCATCGCGCCAGCGGCGCCCGCCAGCAGCGCTCGCCGCGTCAGCCGTTGACGACCCGTCACGCGTCCGTCTCGGTGTTGGCTGCGCTCATCGGTCATGGGTCGTCGCACTCCCCCTCTGCTTGCGCCGGCTCGGTGCCCGGGCCTGAGCCGGGCCGCCAGACCCCCCGTTACGCAGACGCCTCACCATGGGTGCGTAGCGCACTGATGATTTCGTCCGGTTCCGGGAACCGTTCTTCCGCCTGCTTTGAAAAGAGGAGATCACCGTCGGCCACGACGTCGAACTGGCCCCGGCTCCCGACGACGACCTCGGCATCAATGCCGAGCGCATCCTTGATGGAGGCCGCCAAACTGGAGGCCTTCGGCAGGTAGTTTCAAACCTTGCAGTAGATGATCGAGATATGCATGGCCAGGATGTTACTGCAGCGCTCAGGGCGGTGGCAATCTCGCGCGGGACCGTGAGCTGTCTCGCGAAGACGCGGGTGCTTGCATCCTGCGGAGTGCCTGTGAAAACCTGACCAAGGACACTCACAGCGGAGGCGTTCAAGTGATGGAGAATTGGATAGCGTCGGTCCGGGGCGTCGTGCTCGATCTGGACGGCACGGTGTACGACGACGGCGGCCTCATCGAGGGTGCGGCTGACGCCATCGCGGCGGTGCGCGCGGCCGGATTGGGGCTGAAGTTCGCCACCAACACCTCTCGACACCCGCGGGGCACGCTCATCGAGCGGCTTCGGCGTCAAGGCGTGGATGCGGCTCCCGACGATATCTTCACCGCGCCGCGCGCGGCCGCAGCCTGGCTCGCCGACCACGGCATGACTCGTGTGTCGTTGCACGTGTCGCCGACGACCGTCGAGGAGTTCTCGCGTTTCGCCATAGACGAGCAGAAGCCGGAAGCGGTCGTCGTGGGCGACCTCGGTGATGACTGGACCGTCGAGCGTCTCAACCGCGTGTTCCGCCACGTGATCGGTGGCGCCCGGTTGGTGGCGATTCAGAAAAATCGTTACTGGACACGTGGCGGCGCCTTGTGCCTCGATGCGGGACCGTTTGTCGCCGCCATCGAATACGCCACCGACACCTCGGCCGTGGTGACCGGGAAGCCCAGTGCGGAGTTCTTCTGGGCGGCGTCGGCCGCGTTGGGTCTTGCACCCGCCGAAATTGTCGTCGTCGGCGACGACGTGCGGACGGACGTGCGCGGGGCCCAATCCGCGGGAGCCCGGGGGGTGCTGGTGAAGACCGGAAAATTCCGGGCCACCGATCTCGACGACCCCGAGGTCACGCCGGACCTCACGCTCGATGACATTGGGCAGCTTCCAGCCGCACTCTGTCTCAAGTGGACCTCGGCGTGATTTGCGAGCGCCATGACCGAGCACGAGCCGTTCATTCGTCAGTGCATCGCGTTGGCGGAGCAGGCCGCGGCGGCGGGCGACGAGCCGTTCGGCGCCCTGCTCGTCGCTGATGGCGCAGTGCGGTTGACGGCGCGGAACACTGTGCGCACAGACGCCGACCCGACCCGTCACGCCGAGTTGTCGCTGGTGAGCGACGCATGCCGTCGCTTCGACGCCGCCACACGAGCCCGGGCGACGATCTATTCGAGCACCGAGCCGTGCATGATGTGTTGCGGCGCGGTCTACTGGAGTCGGATACCGCGGGTGGTCTTCGGCTGCTCGGCGGTCGCCCTGGGGGCGATTGCCGCCGGCAGCCTGGTGACGTCGTCGCGCGAACTGTTGGGCTACGGGACACGCCGCGTCGAAGTCATCGGCCCGGTTCTTGAGCAAGACGCCGCCGACGTGCACCGCCGGTTCTGGGCTCCGTGACGGTGATCCGGCCGCGGTCCGGAGACCGAGATGAGACCTGGACGTACCGATACGGTATGGTGAGTTGTGCGGGGACACGCGCCCCGTCTTGTGTCACGGGCGGCTTGCGTAGAAGGAGATCAGATGGGGTTCAGGGGAGAGACACCGCGGATGCCCGCGCCTGATGAGGCGCCGCCGGGTCGCGATGCGCCAATGGAGGTGCCAGGTGCCCACTTCGTGAACGGTGCGTCACTCCGGCCGCCGTTTCCCGACGGTCTGCGACAGGTCGTATTCGGGATGGGCTGTTTCTGGGGAGCCGAGCGTCAGTTCTGGCAGACGTCCGGTGTCTACACGACGGCAGTCGGCTATGCCGGCGGTCTGACACCCCACCCGACCTATCGGGAGGTGTGCGGCGGCATGACCGGCCACACCGAGGTCGTCCTGGTGGTGCACGACCCGGCGCGGGTGACCCTCGACGCGTTGCTCCGGCAGTTCTGGGAGGGGCATGACCCCACCCAAGGCATGCGGCAGGGGAACGATGTCGGCACGCAGTATCGGTCGGTCATCTACGGCGACGGCGCCCAACAGCTGGCGGCGGCCAGGGAGTCTCGAGACGCCTATCAGCACGCGCTCGAGACCGAGGGGCACGGCGCCATCACCACCGAGATTGAGGAGGCGCCGACCTTCTACTACGCCGAGGAGTATCACCAGCAGTATCTTGCCAAGAATCCGAATGGCTACTGCGGGATCGGTGGTACCGGCGTCTCCTGTCCGGTCGGGCTCACCGTGCCATAGCCGCTCCGACGTTCCCTCGGCCGAGTCGGTCATGCCAGCGGCGCCCTCGATCCGGCTAGCGACCGCTCTCTGTCTCGCCCTGTGCATGCCCTCAGTCGGGGCTGCGCAACCGGTCGGCGCGGTCCCCACGCCGACGCCGGTCCAGATACGCCCACGGATCGGTCTGGCCCTGGGCCCTCTTACCAGTTCACACGGGGCGGCCCGTTTCGTCTTGGTGCCCTCGACCTCGATCAGTTTCGAGGGGTGCACACCGGATATCTCGGCGCTGGCGACCTCCGCGAGATTGGGCGGCTCCCCGACCTGCTCGGCGGCGCCATCGATCTGGGGCGCGTGGGTCGAATCAGGCAGCGTGTTCGAGACGCCCCAGGACGCCGTGATCCACTCGGACCTGTCCGCGGGACTGTTGGTCGACACCGTCATCGGCGCGTTGCTCGTGAGCGGCAGCGTCGTCGGTGACGATCGGTCCCCTGCGTTCTACGTAGCCCTCGGCCGCCCCTTCTGGTAGGCTTCCTGGCGAGGTGGCGTCTGGACGGCTTTCTCCTTGGCCTTGCCAGACGAACGCCTCGCCAGGAAACCGCTCGTGCAGTGGAGTGGCGCACGGCTTTAGCCGTGCGATCGCAGGCTTGAAGGCCTGCGCCACACGGCGGCCTTCCCTCCGCCGCCGTCTGTGCTCCTCCCGGCTCTCCAACCTGGAGTTCGCCTACGAGATTCCACACGCGGGCAATCCGGGGACCCTCGTTCTCATACCAGACTTCCCGCGCACAGCAGCGCAAGCAGCCAGCGTGACAGTCTTCCTCGTGATCCCATCCGGACGATGGAACCCATTTCGCTATATTAGTGTTCACGCGCTCTCGATCGGCCCGGCGGTCGACGTACACTCGACAGCGATCCTGCAATGACTGCCCCCAAGGAATCCGTGGACGACGTGCTGCCGACACCCGGCCCATCCGGACCTGTGGCGCGTGCGTTCGGATTCAAGCGTCTGCTCGAAGCGACGCAAATCGTGCAATGGGAAGCGGACGCCCAGACGCGCGATTTTACCTATGTGGGGTCGCAGGCCGAGCGATTGCTTGGATACCCGCTGGCTCGCTGGCTGGAGCCGGCGTTCTGGAAGACCCACCTCCATCCTGACGATCTTGAGCGGGTGCTGCGTTTCCGCGAGGAGGCGCTGCGCGAGCACGAGGCGTATGAGTTCGAGTATCGGATGATCGCCGCCGGGGGGCACAGCGTCTGGTTCCATGATGTGGTCGCGGTCCAGAGGCTGGACGGGGTGGCGGCCGTGATTCGCGGTTTTCTCATCGATGTCACCAAACGGAAGCGCGCCGAAGCGACCGCGCGGGCCAGCGAAGCGCGCGTGCGACAGCTGATCGAGCAGGCGCCTGACGCCATCATCGCGGCCCGCGCGAACGGGCAGATCGCGTTCGTGAACCATCAGGCGGAGCATCTGTTCGGCTATCAGCCGGGCGAACTGGTCGGCGGCCAGATCGAGCAGGTGCTGCCGGGGCAGCTCATCAAGCAGAACCTGGAGGAGCCTGGCGCGGCTCCCGGCACGACGAGCCCGATGACCGCAGAAGACGGCGAGCCTGCCACCGCCCGGCACGCTGATGGCCGAACCTTTCCCGCCGCCATCAATTTCGGTCGACTCGAGACCGACGAGGGACTCGTGGTCGTGACCACGGTGCGGGACATTTCCCGCCAGGTCGAGGCGGAACAGGCGTTGCGGCAGAGCGAGGAGCGCTTCCGGATTGCGGCCACCCTGGGTGCCGACATCATCGCCGAGGTCGATATCCCTACCGGGGCCGTCGTGTGGTTCGGAAACGTGGACGAAGCGATGGGCTTCGGGCGCGGCGAATTCCCCCGCACCATGGATGGCTTACGCGAACAGTTGCATCCCGAGGACCGCGACCGCGTGCACACGGCGATCGCGCGCGACGTGTTCAAGCAGCGGCACGCCGTCTCGTTCGAGTGTCGGATCCGCGCCAATGACCGGTCATACCGGCACTGGGCAGTACGGGCGGCGCCCCGGTCGGACGGCGACGGCCGACCGAAGACATTCGTGGGCGTCTGCTCGGACGTCACGGAGCAGATCGTCGCGCGCGCCGAGGCGCTGCAGCATCGCGACGCGCTGGCCCACGTGGCCCGGGTCAGTTCCCTGGGAGAACTCACCGGGGCGGTGGCGCACGAACTGAATCAGCCGCTGGCGGCGATCCTGAGCAACGCGCAGGCCGCGGTCCGTCTTTTGGATCGCGACGCACCCGACGTGCGGCAGGTGCGGGAGGTGTTGGACGACATCGTCGCGGACGATCGACGGGCCAGCGCCATCATCCAGCGGCTGCGGGAGATGATGCGCGGCGAGACCCCCTCCCGAGCGCGGATCGATCTTGGCACGGTCGTCCGGGAGGTTCGGGAGATCATGCGGAGCGGACTCGCGATGCGCGGGATCGCCGTGCTGTCCGAATTCGCGTCGGACCTGCCGGCCGTGGTGGCGGACCGCATCCAGATTCAGCAGGTGGTGGTGAATCTGGTGACCAACGCCATGCAGGCGATGGACGGGCTGTCGGAGGCTCGGCTCGCGTTTCGCGTGTTCGAGCGAGCCGATGGATGGCAGGTGGTCACGGTCGACGACACCGGTCCGGGAATCGCCCCGCCGATGCTCGCGACCATGTTTGATCCGTTCAACACGTCGCGCGAAGGTGGTCTGGGCATGGGGTTGTCCATTTCGCGCAGCATCATCGAGGCGCATGGCGGCGAGATGCAGGCCGAGAATCTGGCGCCCGGCGGGGCGATGGTCGGGTTTGCGCTGCCACCGGGGCGATGATGGTGGAATCCACGGTCTTTGTCGTGGACGACGACCCGTCCGTGCGACGGAGCGTGGTGCGCCTGCTCGAGTCCGCCGGGCTCCGCGTCGAAGGATTTCCGTCCGGCGAGGCGTTTCTCGAACGCGAGAGACCCACGGGCCCCGGGTGCGTCGTCCTCGACGTGCGGATGTCCGGTATGACCGGGCTCGAGCTGCAGCGCCGTCTGCGCGCCAGCGGGCGGCCGATGGCCATCGTCTTCATCACCGGGCATGGTGACGTGCCGATGAGCGTGGCGGCGATGAAGGGCGGCGCCGTCGACTTTCTTCTCAAGCCGTTCGATGACGAAGCGCTGCTGGCGGCTATCGCTCGCGCCATCGGACGCGATCGGGAGTGGCTCCACGAGCAGCAGGAACTCGCGGTCCTTCGAGCCCGCTGCGACCGGCTGACACCTCGTGAACAGCAGGTGTTCGGTCTCGTCACGACTGGTCTGCTGAACAAGCAGGTGGCGGCTCAGCTTGGCACCAGCGAGAAGACCATCAAGGTGCATCGAGCCAGGGTGATGGCGAAGATGGAGGCCGGGTCTCTGGCCGACCTCGTCCGCTATGCGGAGCGCCTGCAAATCACCGCATCACACCTCGACTAGGCCGGAGTTGGACCAAGGTCCAATAGCGTGGCCGGTGTCGCTGCGCTACATTACCGTCATCGAAGTTAGCGATGGGTTTCCGCCATCGACGCACGGTTTTCTAGGGTGTATGGTCTGGTCGCCGCTTGCGTGTAAATCGGTCGCTCGTGTGAGCGGCTCAAGCCGGTGGGTCCGGTTCTCAGAGTGTCCGGATCCCGTCTCCGCGAAGTTACGCTCCTCCGTAGCACTCGGCTACCCGAACATCCTTCCTCGGGAACAATCCTCATAAATTCCGGGCAGCGACCAGACCACCGCCTGACACACCGGGGCGCGGGGCTGGGGTAGATGTGTCTCCTCACCGGCGCGGACGAGCGCGCCACCATGAAAGACCCTACGCGGCGTGTCGATCTGAGGGCCGGCGTCGCATAACAATTGTCGAATGGTATCTCTGGCCTGGTCATGCGACACTGAGCGCTTTCGATCCGGTAGAACGGCGTCATTGTGCCCCCACGAGCGAGCATGGGCGGTTGACGCCAGCTACCGGTATCGCACGAGCGTTGGAGAGAGTGAATGAACGAGGACCGTGTGATTGCGA
>CALBET010000900.1 GCA_937888665.1 uncultured Acidobacteriota bacterium | reverse complement strand
GTCTTCGACCACGCTCCCCAAGTCGCGCCCGGCCACGTTGGCCGAGATGACGATCCGGCGCTGCACGCTCTCGCGTAGGATCATATTTGGCCCCATTTCCCGGCGCACATCGGCGAGGAGCCTGACCGGCACCTGACCGCCGTGCGGCGTGTCGACGGGCAGATCCAAGAGGCGGTCAAAGTCGGCCTGCGAGGTGGGGTCGAATTTCACGACCAGGTCGAACGCGGTGGCGCGGTCAAACACCCGTCCCACAGTTGTACCAGCAAAACTTGTTTCAACGGCTTCGGCCACGTCAGAGGCATGCAGGCCGTATCGTGCAATTGCGGAGCGGTCCAATACAAAGCGGACGAACGGTACATCCATCTGCTGCTCGAGCGATACGTCAACAGCGCCGGGAATCCCTATCATCACATCGCGGACACGTTCGCCCAGACGGCGCAGCGTCGGGAGGTCGTCTCCGAAGATCTTCACCGCAATGTTGGCGCGTGTGCCCGACAGCATGTGGTCGATTCGGTGGGAGATCGGTTGCCCGATCGTGACGTTGGTGCCGGGCAGTGTCGAGAAGCCTTGTCGGAGCGCTACAAGCAGCTCTGCGCGAGACCGGCCAGTCTCGCGCAAACCCACGTCGATTTCGGCGGCCTCGACCCCCTGCACGTGCTCGTCGTACTCTGCTCGACCGGTGCGACGAGCGGTCGCGACGACCTCAGGCTGGGCCAGCAAGATAGATTCGATGCGCCGCCCAATCTCGTCAGACTTGGGGAGGGACGTCCCGGGAAGGGTATTGGCCTGGATCGTCAGCGTCCCCTCATTGAATTCCGGCAGAAAGGCTGTGCCCATCCGCGTCATCGCCACGGCCGCGATCACAAGCAGTACCGCTGATATCGCCATGACCAATCGAGGGTGCTCCAACGCGTAGGGCAGATGTCGAGCAAACGGTGCTTTCAGTGTCCGTGCCAACCAGCCGTCATGCCCGCGTAAGACCGAGCTCGCACCCGGCAGAAAGGCGAAGCTGAGGGCTGGTGTGACGATCATCGCGACGGCCAGAGACGCCAGCAGCGCCACGATGTAGGCGAATGCGAGCGGCGTCAACAATCGCCCCTCGACGCCTGAGAGGCCAAAAATCGGTAAGAACACGAGCACGATGATGGCCGTGGCAAAAACGATGGACGTGCGGATTTCGAGCGTGGCGTCGCACACGACCACGTTGGCGGGCTGTTGCGCATCTCGCGGTCTCGCCGCGTTGTCCCGCAACCGCCGGACGACGTTCTCAACATCGATAATGGCATCGTCAACGAGCGCGCCGATCGCGATGGCCATCCCTCCGAGAGTCATTGTGTTGATCGTGGCGTCGAACGCCCGCAGGACGAGCAACGCCGCCGCGAGGGACAACGGCATCGCGGTGAGCGTGATCGCCGCCGAACGCATGTTGGCGAGAAAGAGGACTACGATCACAACGACGAACAGGCTGCCGTCACGCAGGGCATCAGTGACGTTCGCAACGGCGACTTCGATGAAGTCTGCTTGTCGGAAGATCAGGCGATCGATGACCATGCCGCGCGGCAGCTCTTGCTGGAGCGCATCGAGCTCGCGATCGAGTCGCGCTGTCAACTCGATCGTGTTGGCATCCGGCTGCTTCTGTACGCCAACGATCACCGCAGGTGTGCCGTTTCGCGACCCCTCGCCTCGCTTCAGGGCGGCGCCTTCGCGCACGTCGGCGATGTCGCGAATGAGTACGGACCTGTCGCCACGTAGGGCGACGACACTGTTGCCGATGTCCTCCGTCGTGCGGACCCGACCGATGGTCTGCAGGACGTACTCCTGAGGCCCTTCCACGTAGATGCCGGCCGACGTGTTCTGGCTGGCGCCACGGGCCGCACTGAGGAGTTCCGTGAGGGAGATGTTGTTGGCGCGGAGCTGATCAGGGTGGGCGATGACCTGAAACTGTCGGTTGTCGCCGCCAATCGGCGTGACCTGCGAGACGCCCGCCACCGCAAGGAGTCGCCGCCGAACGAGGGTATCGGCGACGGTGCGGAGCGCGAGCTGGTCGTCGCCGTCTGACGAGATCGCGAAGAAGAGTATCTCTCCCATGATCGAGGAGATCGGCGCCAGGACGGGTCGCTCGACCTGTGGGGGGAGAGAGCTGCTTACAAGCGTCAATTTTTCGGTGACGATTTGCCGCGCGGCAAAGATGTCGGTGCCCCAATCGAACTCGACCCACACCACAGCGACACCGACCGCGGTGGCGGACCGGACGCGTCGGACGCCGGAGGCCCCGTTGATGGCCGCTTCAATCGGAAACGTCACCAGCGTTTCCATCTCCTCGGGCGCCATCCCGTGGCCTTCAGTCAGAATCGTGACGGTCGGGGCGGTCAGATCAGGAAACACGTCGACCGGCATGTCGCGAGCCGTCCACAGACCGGCCCCGGCCAGCACGACGGCCAGCGCGAGCACCATCCAGTGATGATCAATCGACCATTGGATCAGGCTTTTCATCGAATCCCTTCAAGGTCTAGTGGACGTGGCCTTCGGTTGGCAGTCCTGTGGCGGCCGACGCCAACTGCACCTCATACGCACCCTGCGTGACGACGCGCTCTCCGAGCGTGACGCCACTTTTGATGCCAACGAAATCAGCCTCACTGGCGGCGATCTCGACAAACCGCCGTACGAAGCGCTCGCCGCCGAGCTGGACGAAGACATACGGCCGCCCGGCTTCCATCAGCACCGCAGCTCGGGGCACGACAGGCCACTTTTGCAGGTCTCGCGTATACAGCACCGCGGTTCCGACCTGTCCGATCAACAGTTGCTCGGCCGGGTTCTCAATTGCCATCCGCAGGGCGAGGGCGCGGGTGGTGGTGTCAAGCACGCCCGAGTCGTGCACATGGTGGGGTGTGAGCACGAGCGAGTCTGGTTGGCCAGGAAATTCCAGCGCGAGACCGACCGCCTGCCGCGCAACGACCGCGCTTGCCGCGGGTACCTGCACCTCCACCTCCACGCGATCCGTTCGTACGATTCTGAACAGCGGGGCCCCTTCGTCATATGAGGCGCCGAGCGTGGCCATGACCTCGGCCAGCCGCCCGCCGATCGGGGCTCGCAGCACGAACGCGTTGCCGGATGCCGCTCCGCCGCCACTTCGCAGCGTTTCATCGCGTTGGGCGAGCCGGGCTTCTGCCGCGCCGTTCCAAGCCTCGGCGACCTTTACTGCTCGGCGGGCCTCCTCCACCCGACGCGCGGGCACGGCTCGCTCCGCCAGCAACCGCTCAGCCCGCGTCTGCTCGGCGCGCGCGGCGTCGAGCGCGGCCACGGCCTCAGCGACCTCTGCCGCCAGAGTCGCCCGGTCGGCGCCCGCCGACAGCCGTGGCTCCAGGCGTGCGAGGACCTGATCGGGGCGGACCCGGTCGCCGATCGACGGCAGGAGATCGGCCATGAGTCGACCGGCCGCCGGGGCGGTGACCATCGCTTCACCGCCTGGGAGGGGATGAATCATGGCAGGCACGCGGATCGACGTTCGGATCTCTGCCTCACCGACGAGGGCGGTGGCGAAGCCGTTCGTCCACTGTGGTTCCTTCAGATACGCGATCGCCTCGGCGGTCTCCAGCGCGCCACGCTCGGCCGCCGCCATGGCCGCCGCGTCATCGGCAAAGACGCTCACCATGCCCAGGTCGTGACGATCCGAGAGCCCTGGCGCCTCGAGCACCAGCCCATAGCGGTACAGCCCCGGGGCGGGCGGCACCCCTTCGACCCGAAACACGCCGGGGCGCGACGGCTCAGGGCCGGTCAGGGTCGTCGCGGGGCCACCGTCTGCCGGCACGAACTCGACGCTGGCGTGTCCGGCCGTCACGGCCTGGAAGTCCGCCAGGGTCGTCAGATGGACGGCAAACAGCGCCGCCTGTCCGGCCACCAGCGGCGGGTATTCCATGAAGAGTTCGGTCGTGTCCGTCCAGTGGGTCACGTCGAGCGTCGGCGTCTCCGCTGGCGTGGGGACATCCTGCTGAGTGCAACCAGTGGCACCCCATGCCCCGAGAAGCACCGCACAGGCCAGTCCGCTTGTCATTTTCATTGAGACATCTCCCAGCCACTGACGTACTCCAGCTCTACCTCGTAATGGCGCACCGCCGCGTCGAGCGCCGCCAGACGGAGCCGAGCCGCGGACCCGAGACGATACGCGTCCAGTAATTCCAGGATGCTGCGCTCGCCCGCGTCATAGCTGATTTGTGCGATGCGCTCGATTTGGTCGGCACTGGTGATGGCTTCGGCCCGATACCGGGCGGCAGCCGCGCGCCGTTCCACGACGGTCGTTCGGAGGGCCGCGATCTGGCCACGAAGCACGAGTCTGAGCGCGTCACGTCGCGCGTACGCCTGGGTCTCTCTTGCGGTGGCCAACGCACGCTCAGGGCGGGCGCGGTCGAACAGGGGAAGGGCTACGTTCACCGAGACGATGGTGCCGACGTCCCCGCCGGCGAAACTTGATGACTTCGTCCCGGCGACGATTTCTGGCACGGGGACACGACGTCGATCCGCCACTCGCGCGGCGAAACCGGCCGCGTCGATCTCGTGCCCCAACGCGACAAGTTCACCACGGGACGACTCCGCGATCTCAAGGAGTGCCGCGAGGGGTGGGACAGGCGTTGGCGCTCTCGTCCCGTCAACGGCCACGATGCGCGCCGGGTCGAGCAGATCGTCAAAGAAGCTCCCGAGGAACGCCTGTTCGCGAGCACGGTCGGTCGCGGCCACGACGCCGTCCATCTCGAGCTCGCTCAGCTCGTGCTCCGCGCGCAGTCGGTCGAATCCGGCCGCGGCGCCGGCCGCCTCCCGATTCGCCAGGATCTCGGTGAGCACCCGCAGTCGGTCGGCCGCGGTGGTCAATGCACGCTCCTTGACCTGAGCGGCCACCAAGCCAGCAAAAGCGACCCGCAGATCAGCCTTCACGCGGCGTATCTCGTCATCGGCGCGGCTCGAGCTGGTGGATACCCGGGCCGACGCGGCTGCTACCTCCAGCCTTCTGAGGCCAGTAACAGGGAGCGGCTGAGACACCGTCGCCAGGTACTCCGTCACGCCCGCTACCGACTCCCGCGTGACGGTCGACCGAGGGTTCGGCCAGCGAGCGGCCGCAAGCACGTCAACCCGCGCCACGTCGACGCCGGCGCGGATGGCCCGAACGTGTGGACTGTTCGTCGACAGTCGCGCGAGCGCGTCGGACTCGGTCAACATCAACGATTGAGCGCCAGCACTCGGCGATACCAGAGCGATCGCCAGTGCGGCGCGCAGCATGCTTCTGCGCATAACACCTCGACGGCAAAGAGAGACGGGGGGAGAACGGACGACGAGCGAACTCGTCAGGCCTGGTCAGGCCACGAGGAAGGGGGGCGCGTGCGGACCGTGCGAGGATGCCGAGGGTGGTGGGTCGTGAACCGACACGCGCACGCGCGGCGCCGGGCGCCGCGAGGCTTCTTGCAGGCGCTGAAACAGCAGGTCGTGAAACGGACTCTGATTGTCGGCACCGGCAGGCGGTACCAACTCTGGGCTCGTGAACGGGGAGTCGAGCCGCCGTTGCGCCCGGTCGTCATCATCGTCCACACGGACGCCTGCCGTATCGGGCGTGTCGGCGTGGCGATGGATGAGGGCGGCGGAATGATGATCGTCGTGGTGCGACTCGTGGAGATGTTCCGGCGGCAGCAACGGCTGGGCGAGCACGCCCAGCACGGCAAAACTTGTCACCGACCGCTGGACCACGCCCCAGACATCCACCAACTGATTATGGGTGTGGTGATCAGGAGAGTCAACCAGTTGACAGTGCCTCTGGCGGCGAACCGCCAAGGCGATCACACGGATACGGCCCGATGCGTTGTGTTGATCCACACCTCGCGATAACCTGCATCCTGCCGCCATGAAGATCCTGGTCATCGAGGACGAACCGAAGGCCGCTGCGTACTTGCGGGACGGCCTCTCGGAACATGGTTTCGTTGTTGACCTGGCCCATAATGGCGATGACGGTCTCCATTTGGCGCTGACAGAAGCGTACGATCTCCTCATTCTCGATGTGCTCTTGCCAGGGTGCGACGGGTGGGCCATCTTGTCATGCCTTCGCACCGCGAGCCGACTGACACCCGTACTGTTTTTGACGGCCCGTGACACCGTGCAGGATCGCGTGAAGGGGCTAGAGTTGGGGGCCGATGACTACCTCGTGAAGCCGTTCGCCTTTTCCGAACTGCTCGCCCGCGTGCGATCGGTACTGCGCCGCGGCTCCGCTCGCCAACCAGAGATCGTGGAAGTCGCCGACCTGCAACTGGACCTCGTGCGTCAGCAGGCGTCTCGTGGTGGCCAGCGGCTGGACCTGACGGCCAAGGAATTCGTCCTCCTCTCGCTCTTCGCTCGTCGAGCTGGTGAGGTCCTGTCGCGTGCCACCATTGCCGAGCAGGTCTGGGACATGCACTTCGATCCAGGGACCAACGTGATCGATGTGCACGTGCGGCGACTGCGGTCGAAGGTGGATGACCCGTTTGACCGAAAGCTGATTCACACGATGCGTGGCATGGGGTATGTCCTTGAGTGAGCACACGACGCCAGAGATGTCCTGGGGCGCCACGGGCTGGTCGATCGCCGGACGTTTGACCCTCTGGTATGCCGCGTCCGCGTTCCTGTTGATCACCGTATCCACGGGTGTGCTCTATTGGGTGCTCGTGCGGAATGTCGATCGCCAGGATGACCAGTTCCTCGTCGACACGGTCCAGATCATTCGGGGGTTGATCCGGGAACGGCCGGGCGATACGGCTGCCCTTCGACAGGAGGTGGAGTGGGAGGGTGCCGCCCGCCGGTACACCCGGATGTACGTGCGTATCCGAGATTCGGGGGCGCGCGTCCTGCTGGAGACACCTGGGACGGGCGCCGTTCTCGGCGTGCGGCGAATACCGGCGGCCCCGCTCGACGCGGAGCCCGGACCAGGTCTCGACATCCGATCGGCCGCGGGGACCCCGTACCGCGTGCTGGCGGCCTGGGCGCGTGTCGGCCCGGATGGCGAGAGTAGCTACCTTATTGAGGCGGTGCTGGACCGGACGGCCGAACAGACGCTGCTTCGCGGCTATCGCACGCGAGTGTGGATCGTGCTGGGCCTCGCCCTGGTCGCGTCGGGCGCCGTGGGATATTGGATCGCTCGGCGTGGCATGCGGCCGATCGCCGCCATTGCCGCCTTGGCCGGCGGCGTGCGATCCAGCACATTGGCCGCCCGCATTCCCCTGGTGGGCTTACCGTCGGAGCTCGCCAGCCTCGCGGGCACGTTCAATCAGATGTTGTCGCGGCTCGAGGACGCGTTCGCACGGCTCTCGGCTTTCTCCGCAGACCTGGCTCACGAGCTTCGCACGCCCATCAGCAATCTCCGAGGCGAGGTCGAGGTCGCGCTCGGCAAGCCGCGGGACGCGATCGAGTATCGCGCCGTACTGGAGTCCATTCTGGAGGAGTGCGTGCGGCTCTCTCAGATGATGGACGGGCTCATGTTCTTGGCGCGTGCGGACAGCCCAGAAACCCAGATTGTTCGGACGCTCATCGACGTGGATCGTGAGCTACGGACGGTGTCTGAGCTGTACGAACCGTTCGCCGCCGAAGCGGGGGTCCACATTCAGATCGAGCGAGATGGTCGCGGGGGGTTGGTGGCGACGCTGGATCGCACCCTCTTTCAGCGCGCGCTCAGCAATCTGATGACGAACGCGCTCAGGCATACACCAGTGGGAGGCACCGTGTGGCTGGCCGCTGGGCTCACCGACGGCGTGCTGCAGGTCGATATCGCCGACACCGGCTCGGGGATTCCGGCCGAGCACCTGGCCAATGTATCGGATCGGTTCTATCGCATCGATCCGTCACGGTCGTCGACGTCTGGTGGTTTGGGCCTCGGCCTGGCCATCGTGCAGACGATCATGAAAGTCCATGGCGGGGCGCTGGAGATCACGAGTGAGCAAGGCCATGGCACACGGATCAGACTGATGTTCCCCGTCACAGAGCCCGTCGACTCCCACCGAGTCTCGGTGTAGGCCGAAGCCCTCCTTGGGCTTCGGCGGCCTACAAACCGCGTCCTGGATCTAGGCCTCAAGCGGCATGCGCAAGCCGTGCCCATCGAACATGACGAAGTCGTCATGCTCGCGTCATCTGCACGTCATCGACGTTCTCTTACACTGGCAGTCGTGTCCCGCCCGATGCCATTCCGCGTGTTCATCGCATTGGTAACGATCCTGTCGCCGATGTCAACGGCTCACGGACAAGGCGTTGCGCCCACGAATGACTTCGTGACTCGTGCTCTCCAGGCGAATCGCGAGCTCTCTGCCGCACGCCTCGACCTCGAGCGTGGCCGGGCGCGGTTACGCCAATCCGGACTCAGGCCCAATCCCACCGTGGATCTCGAGCACACGACCGGACGGTTGACCGGATCGCCGGAGGAGCGCGATCTGAGTGTCGGCGTCGCCCTTCCCCTGGAGTTGGGCGGCACCCGAAGACGGCGGATCGACCTGGCCGAGGCGGAGTTGGCGGCGATAGAGGCCGACGTAGCCGATCGCGAGCGCCGGCTCAGGGCGGACGTGCTCACCGCGTATGCCGCCGTCCTCGCGGCCCAGCGAGAGCTGCAGATTACCGCCGACGTGGAAGGCCTCGATAGTCAGACGTTGCGCGTCGTGCAGATTCGCGTCGAGCAGCATGATGCCGCGCCGCTTGAATTGAGCCTCCTTCGCACAGAGGCGGAACGCCTGCGGGCGCGACGAGTGCTCGCTGAGGGCCGTGTCTCTGCGGCCCTGATCGCCCTCAACAACGTGATCGGGGCCTCCCCGGAGCAGCCTGTGACCGTTGTCGAGACGCTCACGGCCCGGTTGGTGGAGATGCAGCAACGCGTGACGACGCGTGACGTCGCGATCGCCACCGCTCTGCGGCGACGTCCCGACCTGCAGATGGCGCGGTTGAACGAACTGACCGCCGAGGCCGGGTTACGGCTGGCGCGGGCGCAAGCGTTTCCCGACATGACGATCTCCGCCAGATTCATCACGAGCCGGACGGCGAACGACCTCCCGATGCCGCTCGTGCCCGTCGTCCAGCGGGACCGGGCGTTGGCCGTAGGCGTTTCGATTGGCCTCCCGTTCCTGAACGCCAATCAAGGTGCGCGCGCCGAGGCCGCCGTGGCCATTCGGCAGGCCCGGCTGCGACGCGAGTTCAGCGAGCAGCGCGTGCGCGCCGACGTGACGAGCGCCTTCCGACGGCTTGAAGCGGCGCGCGCGGCGATTGCCATTTTCGAGCAAGGCGTCATCGACAGGTCGACTGACAACATTCGTGTGGTCCGCGCGGCGTACGAGCTTGGCGAGTTCCGGGTGACTGATCTCATCAATGAACAGCGGCGCCTTCTCGATTCGCAGCGCGAGTACACGGACGCCTTGGTCGAAGGGTATCTGGCTGTCGTCGACCTCAACGCGGCGGTCGCAATAGCGCCTGGGTCAGAGCCACGACTGACCAAATGACAGAGAGACGCTCGCGATTGTCCTCCCGTGATGGCGTGATGCTGGTCGGTGGGATGGTGCTCACGCTGGGCACGGTGTACTTCTGGACCGCCTGGGCGCGGGGCGGTGAGACGTCCAGTGAGGTGGTGCAGGCGTTGCCCGCGGCGGGTCTGGAGGCGCCATCGGACCAACTGATCGTGGCACCCGCCGTGGTTCGTACGGCCGGTATCGAGAGCGTGGCTGTGGGTACCGGGCCGGCCAGCGAGCGTCTGCAGACGACGGGCGTGGTGGAACCCGACCAGCAACAGATTCAGGAGGTCACGCCCCTGATTGCCGGACGGGTTGAGCGGATGAGTGTGGCGCTTGGTGACTCAGTGGAGGCAGGCAGCACGTTGTTGACGGTCTTGAGTCCTCAGATCGCGGAACTACAAGGCACGCTCACGAGTGCCGTCGCGAGGCGCGTCGAAGCCGAAGCCACCTTCAATCGGACAACCCAGTTGGTTGAACTCGGTGCCGGCGCCGGCAAAGACCTCGTCTCCGCAGAGGCTGCGCTTCTGGCGGCGCAGGCACAGGTCACACAGGTTCAGCAGAGTCTTGGCGCACTGGGCGCGACCGCCGCGGAGTCCGATCGAGCCGACACGGCGACGGCCGTCGTGGCGATCCGGGCGCCGATGTCCGGGCAGGTGATTGCCCGCACGGTCAACGCGGGCGCCTGGATCGAGGCCGGAACGCCGGTGCTCACCATTGCCAATCTCAACACTGTCTGGGTGATCGCCAACGTGCCGGAGGGCCGGCTGGGCGCGGTTTGCCTCGGCGCGTCGGTCGAGATCAGGGGACCGACGCTGGGCGCGTCGTCGCTCAGGGGGCGCGTCAACTACGTGGACCCGCAACTCGATCAAGCGACCCGAACAGCCAGGGTGCGGGTCGACGTGCCCAACCCGCGTCAGGCGTTGAAAGTCGGGATGTTTGTCGACGTCACCGTGCAGGGGGCCTCGATCCACGAGGCGTCCGAACTCACGGTCCCGTCCGATGCCGTGCAGCGGATCGGCGAGCGCACCGTCATGTTCGTGCCCACCGACGACCCTGAGCGCTTCGAGGTCCGGGATGTGGACTTGGGTGACGAGGTCGGGGGTGCGCGAATTGTGCGCAGCGGCCTGGCGGTGGGTGACCGGGTGGTGACGAAGGGCGGCTTCACGCTCAAGTCCCTGCTCCTCAAGGGTCAGTTCGGTGAAGACGAGGAGCTGACGTCGCAGGCGGAGCCATGATCGACGCGGTGATCCGCTTCGCGGTGACCCAGCGGCTCCTCGTCATGCTGTTGGTCGGCGTGATGGCCGCGGCGGGCCTCTACAGCCTGACGCGCCTGCCCATCGATGCCGTGCCCGATGTGACGAACGTGCAAGTGCAGATTCTGACGTCCGCGCCGGCGCTGGCCTCGGTGGAAGTGGAGCGGCAGATCACGTTTCCCGTGGAAGTGGCGATGTCGGGCTTGCCGGGCGTCACCGAAATCCGCTCGCTGTCACGATTCGGTCTGTCCGCGGTGACGGTCGTGTTCACCGACGCGACCGATATTTACGCCGCCCGCCAACTCGTGCTCGAGCGCTTGTCACTGGCCCGCCAGGACATTCCGTCGTCGATCGGCAGCCCGACAATGGGGCCCATTTCGACGGGCCTCGGCGAGATCTACCAGTACGAACTGCGTGCCATGCCGGGCAGCGGTCTCGACCTCACGGCACTTCGGACCATCCAGGACTGGAGTGTCCGACGCCAACTGCTTACGACGCCCGGCATCACGGAAGTCAACAGCTTCGGCGGGGTGGAACAGCAGTATCAGGTTCGTGTGGCATCGGCGCGCTTACAGGCGTACGGCCTGACGCTGCGCGACGTGTTCGAGGCGGTCACGCGCAACAACGCGAATGTCGGCGGCGGCTATATCGAGCACGGTTCTGAGCAATACGTCCTCCGTGGCGTCGGCTTGGCAGACTCCGTGGAGGACCTCGCCCGGATCGTGGTCAAGACGGGTCCGGGTGGCGTGCCCGTGTACGTCAGCGATATTGGACGCGTGGTGGTCGGCGGTGCGATTCGGCAGGGAGCGGTGACGGCCCAGGGGAACGGCGAAATCGTCGCCGGCATTGCGATCATGCTGATCGGCGAGAATTCGCGCGCGGTGGTTCAGGGAGTGCGCGAGCGCATCGAATCCATTCGAGCGACGCTGCCGACAGGCGTTGAGCTTGTGCCGTTCCAGGATCGAACGGAGTTGGTGGACCGCACCATGCACACGGTCACGACCAACCTGCTCGAAGGCGCCGCGCTGGTCAT
>CALBET010000899.1 GCA_937888665.1 uncultured Acidobacteriota bacterium | reverse complement strand
CGGGTCCGTACGGGCTGATACGCGGATTCGGCGGGCCGCGCGCCCCCTGTTCGGCTCGACCACCTCGCTCAACAGCGGCGTGCTGAACGACTACCCGAACGTGCGAGATTTCTGGAGTGGCGATCACTTCGGCGACGTCGTTCTCGGCGCCAAGATCAACTTGGCGACGGAATCGAAACTGGCGCCGGTCGCCGTCGCCCTGCGAGGCATGGTCAAGGTGCCGACCGGCGACGACGACGCGGGCCTTAGCACTGGCCAAGCTGACGCGATGGTCGACTTCATCGTCAGCAAGAACATCCGCGACCGCGTGGAACTTTCCGGGTTCGCTGGCTTCTTGTATCGAGGTTCGCCCAACGGCATCGCCCTCAGTCATAGCATGCGCTGGGGCGTCGGGGCCGGGTTCCCGACCAACAGCGCACTCCGCGTGATCGCTGAGGTGCACGGCGACGCACCGCTAGACGACAACGTGGTGCTGGCATCGCCGCTGATCGGTGTGGACAACAGCGTGTCGGCGCTACTCTCGGGCATCACCCCGGCGGTCGACATGATGCTCGGTCTGCAGTGGCAGGCGCGTAACGGAATCTTCATCGGGAGCGGCATCAGCTACGCGGTCGGCCAGGAACTTGGTCTGCTCGGCAGCAGCGGCAACAACCGGGGATTTCAGATCCGGCTGGGCTACCACCCAGGCGTGGGCCGATACGTCGCCCCGCCGCCTCCACCCCCAGCGGTACGGCCTGATCCTCCGGTCAACCGTCCGCCCACCGTCTCGGCCACGTGCGACCCCTGCGAAGTGGCGCCGGGCGGCACCTCGACGGTCACCGCCAACGCGACAGACCCGGACGGGGACCGGCTGACCTATCGCTGGTCCGCGCCCACCGGCAGCCTCAGCCCCGGCGACCAGATGACGAGTACCTGGACGGCACCCGGAGCGGACGGTCCGGTCCCCGTGACCGTGACGGTCGACGACGGTCGCGGCGGCACTGCGTCCGATACGACCACGATTCGGGTGGTATCGCCGCCGCCACCGCCGGCACGCGAGTACGCGTTCGAAGACGTGCACTTCGACTTCGACCGCTACACGCTGCGTCCGGGCGCAGTCAGGATTCTCGACGAGGCGATCGCGGCCATGAACGACGACGCGTCCTTGAGCCTCACGCTCGAGGGGCACACGTGCAACATCGGCACCTCTGAATACAATCAGGCGCTCGGGGAACGGCGCGCCAACTCGGTGCGCGATTACATGACCAGCCGCGGCATCGGCGCCAACCGGCTGCAGCCCGTCAGCTTCGGTGAAGAGCGCCCGATGCACGACAATGCCCGCGAGGAAACGCGCCGCCTCAACCGACGCGCCGCCCTCGTCGTGCGCCTGCAATAGGCCATTCGACTGTGTGAGCCGGCGACCGTTCAGGACGGTCGTCGGCTCCGCATAGCTCTTCCGCCCAAATTCCACGTTCAACGCAGGGGCGCTTCGTTCGCCGTCGTGGTGACCCGGACCGTTTGGGGACCTCCGGCGAGACAAGCGCGCAGGTTCCGTTTCGCTCCTGTGGCGGCGGTGTCAATGGGACTCGCAATCAATCGGACCAGATTCAGTGACGAGGATCGCCATCGCTTTTCGGAGCGACTCGATCGCTCGCTGGGTGTGTTGTCCGAACTGCTCGCGCGACCCGGCTTCGGCGAAGGGGCACCCTCGCTGGGGGCCGAACTTGAAGTCTCGCTGGTCGATGTGCGCGGGCGAGCGATGATGTGCAATGCCGAAGTTTTGCGTGCCTCGGTCGACACCAGACTGACCGTTGAACTCGACCGCTTCAATCTCGAAGCCAATCTCAGACATGGGCCGCTGGCCGACCGCTCTCTGACGCGTCTCGTCGACGAGTGTCATGACGGTCTGCGGGAAATCGAGCGCGCCGCCGCGACACAGGGGGCGACGAGCGTCATGATTGGCATTCTGCCGACGCTGACACTTGGCGACCTCCAGCATGAGGCGATGACCCGCAGCCGTCGATACGAGGCGCTGTCGAACAGCCTCTGCCACCTCCGGGCCGAGCCCTTCCAACTGGACATCCACGGTGAAGACGACCTTCGCCTGGCGTGCAACGACGTCACCTACGAAGGCGCCGCCACCTCCTTTCAAGTCCACCTGCAGGTGGCGCCGCTCCAGTTTGCTCGGGTCTACGACGCCATTCAGTTGGCCACGCCAGTCGTGCTGGCGGTGGCCGCGAACTCTCCCACATTCCTCGGACGAAGACTCTGGGACGAGACCAGAATTGCGCTATTCAAACAGGCAGTCGATCACCGGCCTGAGCGGGGAACCCTGGGGCGCCCGGCGCGCGTGTCATTCGGTGACGACTGGATCGGCGCCCCCCTCGAGCTCTTCCAGGAGACGGTGCGTCGCCATGCTCCCCTCCTTCCAGTCCTCGATCTGGAGGATCCGGTGGAGGCCCTGGCGTCAGGTGCCACCCCAGGCCTGCGGGAGCTACGCTTGCATCAGAGCACGGTCTGGCGATGGAATCGTGCGATCTACGACTCTGCCGGTGGTGGACATCTGCGCATCGAGATGCGAGCCTTGCCGTCGGGACCGACCGTCGCTGACATGGTTGCCAACGCAGCGTTCCACATCGGTCTCGCCCTCGACATCGCCGAGGAAGCGGATGGCTGGCGCCAGGAGGTCGCGTTCGGAGACGTGTCGAACGACTTCTATCGCGCTGCGCGTCAGGGCCTCAGCACGACCATCGAGTGGCCGGTATCGCTCGGTGGGCAGCAGGGTCGCGGCGAGCTCCGCGCACTGATGCCAATGCTCCTTGATCGAGCACAGCGAGGCCTGACGCGAGCCGGCGTCGACCCCACCGAAAGCCGGACGTTTCTGAGCATCATCGAGCGCCGGGTGCACGTCGGCCAAACCGGCGCCTCTTGGCAGCGCGCCGTTCTGGACACGGCCGAACAGCGTCGCTCCCGTGACGAGGCGATCGCGTTCATGTTCCGCGCGTATCTCGACCGACAACAGGACGGTGAACCGGTCGACCGCTGGCGGTTGCCAGCGTGAGCCAGATTCTCGAAGTTCGCGACGCCCCGTCCCCCGAGACCCTGGCGGACAATCCGTTGACGTTTCTGGCGTCGCTCCGCCGACCGGTCGCCTGGCGAGTACCCGGACGCGACCGGCGACGGGTCCGGATCGTCACAACGTTGTTGCACGGGAACGAGCCGTCCGGATTTCTGGCACTGCATGACTGGCTCAGAAGCGGCGTCCAGCCCGCCGTCGATGCGCTCTGCGTGATCATGAACGTCGAGGCCGCAGCCCTCCATCCCGTGTTCACGCACCGGAGCGTGCCGCGACGACGCGACCTCAATCGTTGCTTTCTCGGGCCTTTCGACGACCGAGAAGGGCAATTAGCGCGTTCGCTGCTTGATCTCGTCGAGGCCAGTCGAGCTGAAGCGCTCGTCGATCTCCACAACAACACCGGCCGGAACCCGGCCTATGGCGTGGGCATCCAGCCGACGGCGGAAGCCCTCGCACTCACGACACTCTTCGGTCGCGACTTTGTGTGGAGCCGTCTCGTGCTGGGGGCATTGCTCGAGGCCGTCGAGACCGTCCCCGCCATTACCATCGAGGTTGGAAAGAGCGGCGACGAGGCGGCGGACCTGATCGCGCGCGACGGCGTCGCGCGCTTCT
>CALBET010000898.1 GCA_937888665.1 uncultured Acidobacteriota bacterium | reverse complement strand
CACTCGGGGTCCCCGCGGAGCGGCCGCGTGGGGTTCGGGGCGCAGCCCCGACTGATAAATAGAGAACCTGCTCATGAGCAACACCGCTAATTTTCCTTTGCTGACGCTGATCATGTTCACGCCCCTGGCGGGCGCGGTGCTGCTGCTGTTCGTGAACAAGAACAGCACGAACGCCATTCGTTGGATCGCGAACGGGTTCGCCGGGCTCGGTTTCCTGGTGTCGTTGCCGCTGTGGTTCTGGCTGGACATGGCCACGCCCGACTGGCAGTTTGTCGAACGACACGACTGGATTCCGTCGATCGGCGCCCAGTATCTCGTCGGGGTGGACGGCTTCAGCTCGCTGCTGATCCTGCTGGCGACCTTGATGGGCCTGATCGCGATCCTCTCCTCCTGGACCGCGGTGACCACACGGGTAAAGGAGTACTACATTTTTCTGTTGGTGCTGCAGACCGGCATGATCGGCGCGTTCGTGTCACTCGACTTCCTGCTGTTCTTCCTGTTCTGGGAAGTCATGCTGGTGCCGATGTATTTCCTCATCGGTATCTGGGGCAGCGCCAACCGGCTGTACTCGGCGATCAAATTCTTCCTCTTTACGCTGGTCGGCAGCGTGGTGATGCTGCTGGGCATTCTGGCCGTCTACTTCTATCACCACGAAGTGACCGGCATCTATTCGTTCGACATCACGCGGTTCCACCAGCTCAACATGCCGTTCGAGCTGCAATGGTGGGTCTTCCTGGCGTTTTTCCTCGGGTTCGCCGTCAAGGTGCCGATGTTCCCGTTCCATACCTGGCTACCGGACGCGCACACCGATGCGCCGACCGCGGGGTCGGTCATCCTGGCCGCCGTGCTCCTGAAGATGGGCACCTACGGCTTCATCCGTTTCTCGTTGCCGATCTTGCCGGAGGCGACTCGCGCGGCCGTCCCGTGGGTTGTGACGTTGTGCATCATAGGCATCGTCTATGGGGCGCTCGTGGCGATGGCTCAGCGCGATTGGAAGCGTCTGGTCGCGTACTCCAGCGTCAGCCACATGGGCATGGTGATGCTGGGGATGTTCGCGCTCAACGCGGTCGGCATCACCGGAAGTATCGTGCAGCAGATCAATCACGGCATTTCGACCGGCGGGCTCTTCTTGCTGGTGGGGGTCGTGTACGAGCGGCGTCACACGCGCGAGATTTCGGAATACGGTGGACTGTCGAAGGTCATGCCGGCGTATGCGGCGATCTTTCTCGTGATGACCATGTCCTCAATCGGGCTGCCCGCACTCAACGGGTTCATCGGCGAGATTCTGATCTTGCAGGGTATCTTCGTCGTCAACAAGATCTGGGCGGCGTTCGCCGCGACGGGGATCGTGCTGGGCGCCGCCTATATGCTCTGGCTGTATCAGCGCACGATGTTCGGTACGGTGGATAACCCGAAGAACGAGAATCTGCCCGATCTGAATCTGCGCGAGTGGGCCACGTTCATTCCTCTGCTGATTCTGGCGGTCTGGATCGGGTTGTATCCGAAACCGTTCATTGACCGGCTCGACTCATCGGTGGTTCGCGTGATGGCCCGTGTGAATAGCGCCGATGTGCCACTGAACGCGGGTGTAGCAGATGCGGACGAACCGTCGCCGGTCGTCGCCGGCGACCTTCTGGTCCTGGACGGTGACGGCCTCGAACTGCCTGTTCGCGGGGGCGTCAGATAATGCCCGCTGGCTTTTCCACACTCGATTTCTACTTCATCCTGCCCGAGTTGGTGCTGACCGGCGGTGCGCTCCTGTTGCTGCTGCTTTCGGTGACGGTGCCGAAGCAGGACGGGGTGTTGCTCGGTGTGGCGCTGGCGACGATCGCGGCGACCCTCGTCGCCGTGTCGTCGTTCGCCGGGCTCGACGAGACGGTCTCGCGGGGATTGCTCGCCATCGACGGGTTCGCGGCGTTTTTCAAGGT
>CALBET010000897.1 GCA_937888665.1 uncultured Acidobacteriota bacterium | reverse complement strand
GGCGCCGCGGGGACCCCGAGTGCCCCACGCCGCCACCGCGGGGCGCGCATTATCGGACCTTCCTTCGTCGGGGCTGCGCCCCGAACCCCACGCGGCGGCGCCGCGGGGACCCCGAGTGCCCCACGCCGCCACCGCGGGGCGCGCATTATCGCGCGCCCTGGCCAGACGGAGCTTGTCACAGCACTGTCGATTAGCTTACCTCAGCCGCGGCGTCGATCGGCGGGGCGCCGGGATGTCGCATGAGGGCTGCGCACACGGCGCCGGCGGCGCCCACGAACATCAGTCCGATGAACGGCACCGCGTAGCTGCCGGTCGCGTCAAACGCGAGTCCAGCCAACCAGGGGCCCAGACCGGCAAACACGCCGGTGATCGTCATCCGGATGCCGGCGGTCACCGAGAACGCCCGTCGACCGAAGAAGTGGGAGAACACGACCGGAATACTGATGTACGCCAGGCCGAACCCGAGACCGATCAGCGAGACCGCCGCCAAGGCGAGCGTGCTGTCGGCGGCCAGCAGCAGCCCGCCGGCGCCGAGCCCTTCGAAGGCCAGGGCCACCGCCAGGGCCCATTGCGGCGACATCCAGTCCCCGACGGCGCCCATCAGGCGGCCCCCGATGGAAATGAGCGCCATCGTGCCGACGAGGCCGATGGCGGCGGCTTCGGCATGCCCGAGATCGGTCAAATGCAGTGTGAGGTGTGCGACCGCCGTATTGAACGGCACGGCGTAGGCTACCCCACACACCAGCATCAGCGCGAACTGCGGGGTTCGGATCGCCTGTGCCGCCGTCCACTGGTCCGCCACCGCGGCCAGCGCGTCGGCGGCGGGATCCGCCCGTCCACCCGGTTTCATGCCGTCGCGTGCCTGACCAACCGTCTCCGGTGTCTCGCGCACGAAGACGCCGGCCAGAACCGCCAGGGTCGTGGAGATCGCCGCGATGACGACCCAGCCGGTCCGCCAGTCGTAGTGCTGGAGCATCCAGGTGTCGGCCGGCGCCACGAGGCGACCGACGATGCCGCCGAACGCGAAAATGACCCCGATCACCAGCGCCCGCCGCCGGAGAAACCAGTTCTGTCCCAGCGTCTGCGCCGGCACGATCGTCGAGAACCCGATCCCGATGCCCCCGAGGATTGAGAACCCCAGGTAGCAGTCGAGCGCGGTCTCTGCCCGGCTCAGGAAGAGCAGCCCGGTCGCCGTCACCAGGAAGCCGACCGCCATCACCCGTCGCAGACCGACACGCACAATCGCCAGGCCCACAAACACCCCGACCAGCTGGTACAGCACGTTGAACAGTCCGAACACCCCACCGACATCACCGCGATTGACGCCCAGGTCGACAACGAGACGGGGGGCAAAAATGCTCCAGCTGTAATACATGGGCGACATGCCGAAGCCGTAGCAGAGCCCCGCAACGAGCACGATGGCCCACCCGTAGAAGAAGCTCGGACGCATGGCGTACGGATGACGGAGTGCGGTGCGCGCTACGGGTCCACGCGTGGCAGCGGTTTACGAGGCAGACGCTCGTCGAGCATGGCGGTGTTGTAGGCGAACGTCGCGGCAACGACGGCCATCTGGACCACGTCGTCACGCTGCACCCGATCGACGACATCCATATTCGAGTGATGGGTCCGCGAGTTGTACTCCAACCGATCTTGAATGAACTGGAAGCCGGGCAGCCCGATGGCGTCGAAGGAGACGTGGTCGGTGCCGGACACGCCCCGCGGCCCCAGCGTGGTCACCC
Organism: uncultured Acidobacteriota bacterium; assembly: GCA_937888665.1. GTDB lineage: Bacteria > Acidobacteriota > Vicinamibacteria > Vicinamibacterales > UBA8438 > UBA8438. Next base: position 2,506 of record CALBET010000897.1, on the reverse strand, counting down.
CGAGATCGCGCATCGAGGCGATCCACTCGTGAAAGATCGGCGCAACCGTGTCGTTGTCCTGCAACCAGACACCCCGCAGCCGACCAGCCCCGTTGTCGAGGTTGAAGTACCCGGACAGTGTGTCGTGCGCCGGCGTGAGCGTCATCGTGTTCGTGTCGCCGAAGTGGCGGCGGACATACTCGCGGGACCCCAGCAGTCCCTGCTCCTCAGCCCCCCACAGCGCCAGCCGGATCGTGCGCCGCGGACGGGCCTTGACCGCTTGCAAGATGCGCATGGCTTCCATCATCGCCGCGACCCCGGCGGCGTTATCGGTGGCGCCGGTCCCGGCGTGCATCGTGTCGAAGTGCGCCCCGATCATCACCACTTCGTCGGCCAGATCGGTACCTGGAATTTCGGCCAGCAGGTTGAATGCATTCATCTGGTCCGCGGCGACCGCCTCAGGATGGAACTCCGCCTCGACGCGCAGCTCCACCTGAACCGGCAACCCCTTCTCGAGAATCCGCACCATCCGGTTGTAGTGTTCGACGGCCAGGGTGACTGCGGGCACCAGACTGCCGGCGTCGTCGTTTCGGGGACCGCCGCTGCCAACGAAGATGGTGCCACCATCCGTGCGCTGGGTCTCGTACGGCAACCCGGACCCGACACCGACGGTGACATCGTCGCTGCCCCGGTCCAGCACGGCGACCACCCCTTCGTTCACATAGAACTGCTGCAGCTGCGTCGCGAACGACGGGCCGGCCCGGCCCGGACGCGGCACGTCGACGGCCGCGGGGACGTGAGTCCGCGCGGCCTCCGCAAGCTCCGCGTCGCTCATCCGCAGCACCACGTCACCATCGAGCAGCGGCACATCGCGCGCCGGTTGCGGCAGCACGATCGTGCCGCGCAAGACGCCACGGTATGTCTCGAGGTCAGCGGGACTCCTGAGGTCGACCCGTACCACCTCGGCCGTCACCGTCCCATCCGTACTTGATGACCACGCCTTCGGGTACCCGATCAGGGGCATCACCTGCGGCTCGACCATGTGCGCATGAAACCGCACCAGCGACCAGCCCTGGCCGAAAGCGAACCGCTCTTCGTGTACGTCAGTCAACCGCCAGGCGCGCAACCGATCCATCGCCCAGCGACGGGCATCCTCGATAGCCGGTGTGCCGGTGACGCGCGGCCCGTACACGTCACTCAGCCAGCTGACGTGATCCATGGCTTGCGAACGAGACAACCCCTCGGCTCGGATGGCGGCCAGCGTCACCTGGTCCACCGGCTGGGCCACCGCGAATGGCGCGCTCACCGCGGGCGAGACAGCCAGCCCGACAGCTATCACCAGCACTCGCAATCTCAACGACATCAGCTCTGCTCCCGGCCGCCCACGGTGCACGTCCCGCGTCGACGATCTGGTGATCCTTACACGACGCAGTCCGAGCTCGCCTTCTTTTCGGCGACAACAGGCCCCCCGGGGCCACTCCAAGGGGGGCGGGCGGGACGCACCCCGAGCGTCGGCATTGCCGTCTCGCCATACGAAATCGTGGTTGGCCGACCCAATACGCGTGTCCGACCGCGTGGGCCAAGCCGCCTGTCCATCCCGAAACGTCCCTCGTTCCTGGCCGCACGGGTCACACGCACATAGCGGTACGGTCTTTGAAGTGGACATCAGGTCCGGGTACCTGACGGGCGGTGCGAGGAATACCAATGGCCGAGTCAGACCCAGCTCCCCCCGCGGCACCCGAGGCGACACCCCCACCGTGGACGCCACCGGCCGTGTCCGGGTCGCTCTGGGCACCGATACGGCTGAAGGTCGAATCGGTGGCGGAAGGCGTCGAGACGCCGACCCGCCTGGAGCTGTCCGACGCGGCACCCTGGCGCGACTGCGAGAGTCTCCCTCCCGTCGCGGACGACTGGACGGCCAACACCATCGTCGAGTCAACCCCGCTTGCGGTCCCAGCGAAGACCGCGCCCTCGGCGCGACGTCCGGTACTACTACTGTTGCTGGCGGTGACCGTGGTGGCCAGCATCAGAATCTGGACGCCGAACGTGCTTGAAACCAAAGCGGCGGCCGCTTTCCGATTGTTGTTCGCCACGGAGATACCGGTGACCCGGACCTCGGCGGGGCCCGCCCCGCTGGTGGGACAGCTCGATGTCACCTCCGCACCATCCGGGGTCGACGTGATGGTGGACGGGGAGCCCCAGGGTGTCACCCCCGTGCAGCTGGTGCTGAACGCAGGACGACACGAGCTGACATTCGTGAGTCCACTCGGCAAGGTCCGACGGGCGGTCCGTATCCGCCCAGGCTATCGAACACTCTTCAGCGAGGCGATCTTCTCCGGATCGCTGGTCGTGACGTCGAAGGACAAGGTCGCCGTGCGGGTCGGCGGACGGGTGGTGGGCACCACCAGTGGCAGTTCCGGCGACCAGGAGATAGCCTTGCCGCCCGGTATGCACGTGGTCAACCTGACGAACTCGAACACCGGGGAGCAGAGCGCCCACCCGGTGGAGATTCTTCCGGGCACGGTCG
>CALBET010000896.1 GCA_937888665.1 uncultured Acidobacteriota bacterium | reverse complement strand
ATTCTCGCTGCCCGCCGAGTCGCCTTCTTCCACAGAGGCGCCGGGTTGCCTTGAAATCGGTCCAGCACGTCTCCAAGCTGCTTGACGCCGAACGACGCAAGCTGCGTCGCGCCCGAAGAAGCGGACAGCGACCTGAGCGGTGGCCTGTGGACAATCCTTGCGTAGCTGTTAAGGAAGTCGGCCCAGGAGTAAGTCTGTCCGTCGGTGGCATAGAAGATCTGCCCGGCGGCCCTGGCGTCCGTATCCGCCAACAGCATCAGGTCGACCAGGTTGTCGACATAGACCGCGTGGCACGCGTGTTCGCCGCCATCCATCAGTCTCAAGCTATCGGATGTGATGGCAGCCAGAAGGCCAGCGGTAAACTGGCTTCCCCTCGGACCCCAAACAAACATAGGACGGATCACACAGATGGGCGCAGCGTCAGTCTGAACTCGCGCGCGAATCCGCTCTTCAGCCGAGACCTTTGAGTCGCTGTACGCCCTTCCAGTCCGGATCATCGGAGTCTTGTCATTCACACTTGACGGAAGTCGCGAACCGTGAACCGTAACGCTGCTGAGATACACAACCTGCTTCACGGCGTGCCTCAGGGCTGCCGAGACGATGTTATCTGTCCCCTCGACGTTTGTACGCATGAAACCGTCATAAGTGTCGCCCCCACTGGCACAATGAAAGACTTGATCGCAGCCTCGCACAGCCAGCGCGACCGAAGCGGCGACCGTCACATCTCCCTCGAAGAACTCGGGACAGAGTCGAGCGATCCATGCGGCGTTCGTCCAGTTTCGGATCAGAACACGAACCCGAGCCCCTTCCTTGAGCAGCACTCTCTCGACCAGTCGGCCACCGACAAACCCGTTGGCGCCGGTCACCAACACCGTCTTTCCAGCGTAGCGGCTCATCGGGTCAACCCGGGCAGAGGCGCCGTGCTCGGAGGCGTCCTCATGGCGTGTCTCTCATAACACGATTCGATGAGTTCGATAACACCCCGAGCGTCCTGACCGGTAACCGCTGGGGCACGGTCCTCGGCGATACAGGCGACAAAATCCAGCAACTGTGCGTCCTCGCACACGCGATGATCAACCGAGGCATCCGCAACCTCGCGTGTGACGGTGCGCCCATCACGCACAATCGCGATCTGCCGCGGAGCGTAGTTGGACAGCGCCACCGTCGCCCGTGCGAACCGGATCCGAAACTCGTTGGTCATCGGAGCCGTGCGCGACTGCCGAAAGCGCACTTCCGGACCGGTACCGAAGCTCATCGTCAACCGCACATTGCTTTCGAGTCCTCCGAGAGAGTCGTCCTGGTAATCCACGATCTTCGGTTTACCAAACCACCACATGAGCGTATCGAGCGGATGAATCCCTGCGTCGAACAGCACGCCGCCAGGCACCATTCCGCGACGCATGTTGTAGCCGGTCACGCTGGTCCAGGAGTACGGACTCCCCTGCGTCGAGCTGGCGACATCCACATCACCGAATTCTTGAGTTTCAATGATGTCCCTGACAGCTTTGCGGCTCGGCCAAAATCGAAACACGTGAGCGACCGCCAGCTTCCTGTCGTACCGCGCAGCGGATCTGATGATCTGATCGCACTCGCTCACGGAATTCGCGAACGGTTTCTCACACATCACATGCAGGCCCGCCGTGAACGCCTCCTCAGCAACACCCGGACGCACGTGCGGTGGCGTGCATAGCACCACCGCGTCGACTTTCGACTGGACGTCCATGACTCGTGTGCCGAAGGCGTCCGCGCCCCACTTTGCAGCCATCCGCTGGGCGCATTCACCGTCGGCGTCGACCACGGCCGTGAGCCGCACCTCGGGACAGCGCGCGATGGCCGGAACATGCATGTGTTCGGCGATCGAACCACAGCCAACGACTCCCAGGCGTAGCGTCACGAGCCTCCTCTCCTCGCTCCAATCACAGCGTCCTGCTCAGTCTGACGCCGCCGCCGACCCGTAGCGGTCAACAGCCTCACGTCAAGGCCCCCCTCCGGGAGCCCCCAATGGCGTGCACGGCCTCAACGATGCCCTCACACGCGGCCGCGGGTGAATATGCGGCAACATGCGCCTTCGCGGCAGTCCCCATCGAGAGCAGGCTAGGAGCGGCGCCCGCCGCCTCTAGCATGCGGTCGACGAGCTGATTCCAATCGCCGAAACGAAAGGTTCTTCCTGTCTTGTGCTCGACCACGAGGTCCTGCGCGCAACCGACCTGGTCACTCACAATCGCGGGCCGACCGCAGGCCATGGCCTCGTTTACGACCAGACCCCAGGTTTCACCGCAATCCGACGGCAACACCAGACAATCGCCGGCCATGTACGCCTCCGCCATCTCGGTTTGATTGACGAAGCCGGTAAAGGACACCGGGAGGTCATGGTCCCGCACATAACTCTCACACGCCCTCCGGAGTTCTCCGTCGCCGACCATCAGCAGATGGACGCCAGTCACTTTGTCCGTGAGTCTGCGAAAGGCACGCAGCAACTCGACCGGATGCTTCTTGGGGACCAGCTTGCCACTGAACAGAAAGCACGTGACGCCGGGAGGAACCTTGAACCGACCCCGGAGCTCACTCACGCGGCCGGCCGACTCGGCGACCTGGGCACCGAAACGGTCGTTGTCGACGCAGTAGTACGCTGGAAAAAGTCTAGACGCCGGTATGCCATGGCCCACATAAAACGCCCGATTCGCTGCCCCAATATAGAGACAGGCGGCGTACTGGCGCAGGAGTAGCCGATGGCCCAGCCCCTTCCACAAGGGCCTGGGCCGCAACAGATTCGCCTCGCCACGGACCAGACACGGAATATTCAGACGGCGACACGCCTGGAGGCCCTGCAGGCAACTCTTCACCACCCATCCGTTGACCACTAGGGCGTCGAGTTTGAGCCGCCGGATGACGCGAGCGACATCAGGCGTATCGCAGCCACGGAACGCCGTCACCGCGGGCCGAGGCGAGACGTTCGCGAGGACTTCGTAGTCATATCCCTCTAGCAAAGGAAGGTCCCAGTGGAATCCCACGCCAAAACCGTCCCCCTGTTGCTCCTCGTCCGGCAGCATCGCGAATAAGGCGGTGAACTCGACACCCGTCTGCGCCAGCCGCCGAAATATGGGCACCTGGTACTGGATCGGATGACTGGTCAAGAACCCGAGACGCAAGCCCACCTCACAAATTCTCCTTCGCCTTCAGTTCATGGTGCTTCGCGATGGCCATCAACTCGTACCACGCCATCAGTCGACAGAGTACGAAACCTGGATAGCCGTCCAGAAAGCCGCGACACAATACGTAGCCATAGAGGAACCTCAGAGACGGTCTAAAAGGCAGCCGCCGCACGAATTTCTTCACGAAGCGGCGGCGCTCGACGGGTGTGCCGAATGCCCGCGCCAGCACCTGCCCGTCGTCGCCGGCCGCCATAACGTGCGCCTCCCATGTCGTGTACCGATTGTGCTTCTCTACCCACGTGGTCAGATCCGGATACGCATAATGCAAGAAATCGTTCGACAGATACCCGGCCTGGCCGCTCGTGAGCACAACGTGCTCGTGGACTTCGTTGTCTCCGGACCCAGTGTCGCCCAGTGCCCCAATTCGCTCATACCGCCCAACCGTGTGCTTAAAGAGCCGAAGGTTGTAACTTGGGTAATAACCACAGCCTCGAATCCAGCGCCCCATAAACATGAACCGCCGGTTTAACCAATACCCATCGCCACAGCCAGCCTTCCGCACGTCCGTAGCTCGATGACTCCCACGGACCACGTGGCGCACTTCTTCCGCCAATTCAGGTGTCATTCGTTCATCAGCGTCGAGTATCAAGACCCACTCGTTCCGCCACCGCACATGTTCGAGGGCCCAGTTCTTTTTCTTGGGCCACCCCTCGCTGGACAAATAGAACTGATACACCGTCGCACCCATGGCCTGCGCCATAGGCACGGTGCGGTCATCTGACTGACTATCCACGACCACCAACTCGTCGGCCCACGCCACGTGACGCAGACATTCCACGATGTTCCCTTGCTCATTTTTAGCCGGCACGAGCACTGACACCGGCACAGAAGCCAATGGCGGCCAGGAACCCGGCGGACGCCGGCCCGCATCGACCTGGGCGTCTAGCGCGTCAGCCAGGGGGTGGCGCCCCTGGACCCCGCCCTGCGCCCCCCGCCCTGGAGACGACAGTTCGGGCTCGTCCCGATACTGTTGACCGTTGGCCATCACGCACGCCCGGGAAGGTGAGAAGACACCGCTGGCGACGGTTCAAGGAGCGGCGACACCAGCGACAACAGATCCGCCCTCTGTCGATACGGCCTGGGGCGTTTCGGCACACAGTCGTAGTGACCGGTTTCCGTCGGGCCACGCCTCGCGTCCACGCGGGCTCCCACCGGTCCCATCGGTCAGCCGACCTTGTGAGCCGACGCATACCGAGGCCCACGCCGAATCGCCTCCAGCGCCCACAGGAACGCCCGGACTTCCGCGATCCACTTGACTGGTATGAACCATGGATGGCGGAGGTGGAACCGCGTCGCCACCTCCCGCAGTGGGCGACGCAGCATATAGGTGACGGTTTCGAAACTCAGGCCGGCCTTCATCGCGAAGTAGTAGTCGCCCATGCTGTGAATGGGGTCAACCGACGTCAAATGGCTCCCAGCGGTGCGGGTGCCTCCCGTGGGCGCCCGTAAGTGACGCAGCGTGGCTCCCGGTTCGAATAGCGTTCGTCCTCCGGCATCTGCCAGTCGCCGGCAGAACTCCGTTTCGAACCGGTACGCGACACCCTCGAAGTTCTCGTCGAATCCACCGACTTGCAGCGCCCGTGCCCGTTTCACCGACAGATTTCCGGCCATCACGCTCAACACCCAGGCCCGATCTGTTGACGCGAACGGAAACTCCAGGTCGCGCCAGAAACCGCGACCCGACGACCCCTTCCCGGGCGTCGGCTGCACGCCAGGCTGAAGGACCTGCCCCGCCACCGCCCACGCTTCAGAAAATTCATCGTGGGCCGCCATGTGACGGACGAGCAGTTCGGTTGATGGCTCCACGTCGTCATCAAGGAACAGCACCACGGTACCGCCCGCCTCAAGTAGACCCGCGTTCATGGCACCTGGGATGGACGGTGGACTGCGACGAAGCCATCTCAGCCGCCCACGTTCATGGTGCCGCGACAAGAACTCGGTCGTATCCGCCTCATGTCGCTCGGTCTGATCGACCACTATTGTTTCGTGCGCTGGGCCAAGCGCCATGACTCGCTCCAGCGTCCGGACTAAGACATCTTCCCGACCCAAAGTTGGAATCACGACACTCACGCGCGGCCCCTGCTCCAAACAAACTGACATCAGAAGAACGCTCCACAACGATGGATCACGATCTCCCTTTGGAACTGCGGACCGGCACATCCTGAAAATCCGGTCCACGCCGCTCTGCTTGATCCCGGTCAAGCTGGGCGAAGTCAATCACGAAACTCGCGCGGCTCCGCATCACCAGGTCACGCTATGTCAGAAACACGGATGTCTCCGGTGTCCCCTTCGACTGGCTTCCTGGTCCGCTTCCGCATGATTCTGGCCGGCACTCCGGCACACACGGACCAGTCCGGAATGTCACGAGTGACCACCGCGCCGGCCCCAATAACGGCCCCTTGGCCGACCGTCACTCCAGGAAGAATCACAACGCCAGCGCCAAGCCACACATCATCACCGATCACAACGGGTCCCCCTGCACAGATTTGTTCGTCGACCCGCAACCCGTGCTCGATTCCGTGATTGTGATCCGTGATGAACACTCCTGGCCCAATCAGCACATGACTCCCAACGACCACGCTCTCCGTGACATCGAACTCCGTGCCTCGTCCCACGAACGTAAAATCTCCAACCGCTACTGTGGCCTGGTCCGACACCAGCTTCATCCACACGTCAGCCTCGAAGGTCACACGCGCGCCGACCCTCACTCCAGATGGACGATCGATTCGCACGTGTCGGCCCATGGTTGTCTTCGCGTCGATTGTTGCCCCGAAAGTCCGATGGACCGTGGACCTCAACCGTCCGGCGGCCACCCGCGCCAGATGCGGGACTCTATGAATTCGCATCTTCTACCCGCTCTCGACCGACCACCGTCACGCGCCTCAATGTCAAAGTGTCGTCTTTCACTCTCCTTCTCCAAGCTGAGCCAAATGGCGCCAAACCCTGATCAGCGGTAACGCCAACAGGCAAACCCAAGGGCGTAACTGCCACGGGTCGAGGCGCACGGCAGCTTTGAGATGGCGCTCCGCCGCCGACAGATCACGGAACAACTGGACTCTCGCGATAAAATAGTGAGTGCGCGCCTCGGATGCTCCTCGTCGCAAGTCTATGTTCTGCAACAACGCTCCTGATTCCTGCAGCAGCTCAGACTCCGATTGGCCTCTCATCCGACAGTCGCGACACCGATCGACAAGTGCAGCAAAAGACTGCTTCCCGGACCGGTTACCGCTTATCGAGTGCGGCGTCACTCGATACCGATAGAGAACGAGAGGCACATATCCCAAACGGCCCACTTCTGCCAGCCGCAACCAGAGATCGCAATCTTGCGCGAAATAGAACTCTCTGCGGTAACCACCAACCGCCTCATATGCCGCCTCCCGGACCATCACGCTGCCGTGCCCGGGCGGACCCTCACCACCGTTCAAGAGCCGCTCCGTCGCCTCGAAAGAGTCGGCCGGTCTCTCGTGTGTCAGAAGCCACTCGCCATCCGGTCCGATGACATCGGCATGCGACGACACGAACACCAGGCGCGGATCCGAGCGCAAGAGCCGAACTTGACGCGCCAAGCGACCGGGCATGGAGATATCGTCTGCGTCCTGCCTCGCGATAAACTCGCCACGCGCTATAGCGCAGCCGTGGATCAGCGCAACGGTAAGGCCAGTGTTCTCTTGAGAACTTACTCGCACGCGCGCATCCTGTTTAGCGTATTCACGCAGTATCAGCGGGGTCTCATCCGTTGAACCATCATCCACAACAACAAACTCGAAATCGACGCCCTGCTGGCAAAGCACGCTATCCAAGGACGCCCGCAAATAATGAGCGCCGTTATACACACTCATTACCACAGATACTGTAGGCGTCTCGCATTCCATGTGTTGGTCGACTGCCATTGCTGCTCGAGATCTCTGGGAGATTCAGCGAATATCCGTCGTCGACGAACCTCGACGGCTCAACGCACCGCCGAGAATACGCCAGGCAATTCCTCGCAACTCGCTGTCGACCTGCGGAACCGGAAACGGCTCCGTCAATTGAACGGGAACATTAGACAGCGACCGCGGCGCGACCGCGTCCAAGTCGACTGGAATTATCGCTTTAGCCAGCGCCGAGGGACAGCGTCGTGCCAGCGCCGGATGCGCTAGAACATAGCAACCATGAGCGATGGCATCCTCAACCGTCGTCTTGAAGCCGTAACCGAGCGGCGACAACATCGCGACAGCCGCACAGGAGGACAAGAATCCGGAGAGGTCTTCGACCATTCCCGTAAACCTGGCACTCTCTGTCTGGGCCAGATTCCATGAAGACAGGTCACCCGTCACGACGCATTCGTACTTTGACTTTCCGGCCTGGCCGCTCTGTTCATTCGGAGGTCCGTTTACCTGCGCCATGCGCTGAGCGAATGTAAGAAATCTCTCTACGAGATCGCGGCTTTTCCGGTTTTCACTGGAACTCGGCAGACACGCAATTCGACTGCGGACTTCAAAACCGATTGAAGGCGCCGGTCTCAGATGGTCCGGGCAATAGTACGGCAGCCACTCCACTCGCGCGGCACCAAACATTCGGTTCCAGTAGACCTTCTTTTCCCACTCGCTAATCGAATAAATGGCATCGGCGTGGCGTTTACACGCTAGGTCCCCCCACATGAGTCTCGCCATGCCATATAGCATCCACAGCGTGCCCCGCTTGGGCCGCCAACCGTGATTATCAAGATGCTGCAACGGTTCGATGTTGTGGGCCCGAACCGCGATAAATGCGCTGGGAAACGTCTGGCGAATCCACTTCACGATCTTGGGGAACGTCGAATACTCGATCAAAACGTGGACATCATTGCACGCCTCGAAAGCGACGCGACACTGCGCGAGGTCATCGTCGATCACTCGAACCTGCCGATAGTCGCCGACGCGGCTCTCGAAATACCGAATCCGCGACACCGTGTCCTTCCAACTTCCTTGCCAGGAATTATCAAATATCCCCGCAGGGATAATGTGGACCAGTGTCCGCGCCGTCACGATCCACCTCGTAACAAGCATAACCGAGCCTGCGGCGCCCGCTTATCTCGCATCGACGCGCTTCATGGTGACTCCAGAAGAATCGCTTCGTACAGGCCAGCGTGTACCACTGGCAATGCACTGACCGTCCAGCCCGACGAGACCGCGGCAAATATGACCCAGTCCTTGCCATTCCTGACAGTCGCGTCCATGGGCAAATACAAGATGCGCTGAAAGTTCGTGAGCAAGCCTTTCGTGAAGCGCTCCGCCAAGCGATCGCTCCCTGTCGCCAGCACCCGGTTTCCCGCTGGCACAAGCTCTGTCACCTGTAGAAGAAATCCGCGCGCCAAGTTGTCAACACAGACTAGATCGGGGTTCGTTGACGCGATGTAGGAGGTATTTAAACGTGGCAAAATGCGATGAAGTTGCCATACGTAGAGACATTGCACAGTCGCCATTCCGGCGAGCGCGACCGCGACGACGGCCCTTGTCCAAGCTGCCGACAATCGAGCGAGCAGGGTGCACACTGCGAGCACTGTCAACGCCCAGAACGCGACCATGTGATTCGGCCCCGTGGCCCAGCCCGGGAAATATCCAGTGAGCACTAGCCCAAACTGAAGGCAGCCGGCGCCCAGCATACCTGCAAGAGGCACGCGAACATCGGCGCGCTCCACCTGCCGCACTGACGGACCAAAAGGGCGCATGAGCGGCATCGTCAACGTCAGGGGCAGCGCGAGCATCACCGCACCGATCACCATCGTCGTCCATCCCGGAAGAGCCGACGGGATTGGCACGAGCATGCGGGCCATGCCACCAAGGGCGTTCCCCACCTCCCAATGCGGTGCGTCACTGTCAGAGACGGATACGGCATGACTCAGCGCATCCGGTAACATAAGAAAAAACACCGCGGCGGCCACCAGATACGCGGCGGAAAGAGCCGCGGCGCGCCGCCACTGGCGGCGGCGCACCAACAGTGCGAACAGCGCCAAGTGGATCGACACACTGAGGGTGGCGAACGCATACATCGTCGTCATCCCGAGAAGACTGGCCAAGGCGATGATCACGGCAAGCAACAGGAATCGCAGCGTGGAAAGATTGCGGCGCACGAGGTCGGCCGATGCAACAGCGACAACCGCGAACCAGACGAGGCCAAGGGCATACTGACGCGCCCAGATCCCGGTGAAGACCGCGCTGTTGCCCATCAAGAAGGCAGCGAACGCTATGGCTGCGAGTGTCAATTCGCCGGTGGCCCGAAAGACGCCAAGTGCGAGAATCCCGCTTGCGACCACGGTCTCCAGCCACGTGAGTCCGACGGCATGGCCGTACCGTCCGACTGGGAAAAGGCTCAACCAGCGGTTCATGACCCAAAAGGCGAGCGGCGGATGCCTGTCTGAGGCGACAAGCTCGTCGCGGATCTCGCCGAACGACACAGGAACGAATCCACGCGTGTAGGCGTGCCATCTCGTCGCGTCGACGACCTGGTGGAGCGGTGCGCCGTTCGCCTGCAACATCTCAGCGTACTCTCGCCCGAGGTCTTTCGCCATCATCATCGCTATGACTTCGTCGTGGTGTGGACCGCCGTAGCCAGCGTCACGAAGCCAAGACACGCCCCCTGACAGAAGGGTCGCAACGAGAACGAACGAAGCTAACCTGGACGGAGTCATGAACGTTCAGGAAGAACGGGGCTAGCCAACGCGTTGGAGACCAACCTCGTCAGCTAGGCGGTGAACACGACTTCATATTGCAGTCGATGCCCCGATCGCCCGAGGGGTACGGGACCGTCGGGGACCCAGAAAACAGCAGCCGTTCCCAGTATGGCTGGATTCGAGATCGGTCATATCTTGCGGCGATCGTGCGGACGTCGACGGTCGGTCGGAGTTCGCCCGACAGAAACGCCTTCACGCGCTCAGCCAGGGCCGAAACGTCATTGGCATCGAAGAGCCAACCCTCACCCTGCTGCGAGGCCAGTTCTGGAATCGCGGCTGTGCGTGCCCCCAGCACGGGACTACCTGCGGCAAATGCTTCCAGCACAATGAGTCCGAAGCACTCCAGTGCACGGGTCGGCAGAACGAAACAATCGGCCGCTCGGTAGGCGAGCGGCACGAGTTCTTCTGGCAACTGCCCCAAGAGATGAACGCGACCACGAACGCCCTCGTCTCTGACTAGTCGCGAAAGCTCGTCACGCAGCGGACCGGCGCCACCAATCAGTACTCGAAAGGGTGGCCCGTTTCGGAGTCTACCCACAGCGCGAATCAGCACGTCGAGACCCATTCGTGGCTCTAAGCGTCGCAGCGTGAAAAATATCGGTTCCTCGGTTGACCAACGACCGCCAAGGCGACGCCGAACGTCAGTCCGGGCGCCCAAGCCTCGAAAAGCGCGCGTGTCGACCCAACCAGGCGCCACTACGCCCTTGCGGGCCACGCAGGCCCCGTGTTTCTTCGACATGGCGTCGAGCGAAAACGCCGAGTCTGTTTGTACTCGATTCGCAAGGTGAGCATTGGTACGGTCGAGGATGCGAGCCGTAGCCAGTAGCGCCGACGTGACCACGGGCACCGTCCTGGCCATGCCACAACGCAACTCGTCATCAAACGGGGAGTGTACGGTGTAGTTTCTGAACGCTGCGGCCCCCCGCATCGCCAGCGCGGCTCCCAGAAACTGGAGAGGCGAGTGTCCGCTCAAGGCGATGACGCGACGCTCCCGCATGACGTGCCTCACGACACGGCGAGACCGAACGACCTGGGCCAGCGATCTACCGAGCCTGAGGTGCGCCCCCGGCTCCGGATAGCGTCTTACGTCCACGCCATTCACGAACTGGCGTAAAGGCTGGCCACGTTCTGCACGGACGTCGCAGCACACATACACGACGCCATACCCGGCCGCCGCCAAATATTCTGCGAACTCGCTCGCAAGTCGAAAAGAACCGCCGATCATGTCGCCGTACCATGCGTGTGCCATCACGACGATGGTTCCGGAGGGTCGGCAGCCGGGCTCCATTGGCTGATCTGGCTCGCGAGGTAGAGTCGTTTGTATGGCGAAAAATCTGGGACCAGTCAGCGTGCACCTGCCTCGACGTCAACGAGACGCCAAGCACTGAAACGGGGACGCGCTCATCGGCTGCCGTAACGGCATGTCCGTCACGCGACTTCGAACATGCTCATGAGCGGTCTGGCGCAGGAATCCCACCGTAGCGCTCGCGCGTTCTGGATGGCGCGGCGAGAACAACTTTGCCACGTCTTCTCATCACTGAGCATCGTGTTTAGGGCCTGAGTCGTCCATTCGGTGTCGTCCACAGGACCGAATAACCCGGCCCCTTCACAAACCTCCGAAATCGCACAGTCACGGGTGGACACCACCGGGGTGCCGAACGCCTGAGCCTCCGCGGCGGGAATACCATAGGACTCGCACGCACTCATCAGGCAAAACACCTTCGCCTCCGCATAGTGACGGTGCAGTTCAGATTTCGAGACCTCGCCCGTGATCTGGACCACGTCACTCAAATGCGTTGCTTCGACCTGACGCTCGATCCGCGCCCGATAGGACCAATCCGGCCACGGGCCGACCAGGCGCAGCGTCGCTTCTACCCCACCCGCCCTGAGCTGCCCCAGGGCCGAGACGACCGTCTCCGCCCGCTTCCACGGAGCCATCGCTGACACTGAGACAATTAGAAGCGGGTCCTTCTCCTGCCGCGCGCGCCACGCTGCGGCTGAGTCATGAGTGTCGTCGTCCAGCGCGGGATACGCGACCTCCGAGCGAGGCATGGTTCCACCGACAGCGAGGCGCGCGTATTGAGCCTCCAGGTAGTGCGAAAGATAAATCATCATCTGGGCCGTGCCGAGAGCCTGGCGGTACGCGCGGCGCTGCAGAACTGCCTTAACGCGAGACCGGATGCCCACTTGCGCTGCACTCACGAAGCACCACGGGTTCTGCGCCAGAGAAACCTGGGGCGCCGGACAACCGGGTACGGTCGCTCCAGACGCTGTCAAGACCAGGTCGATCCGCTCACGTTTGACAAGCTTCGGCAGTTCAAGCCTTTCCCATGGCGTCCTCTTCCACCACGGGCGGAGGCGATCAGAGACCTCGATTCGACGGACGTTCTCGCGAAGTAGCCCCCTCGGTGGTGATTCGGACTCATATGTGACCAGCACATACTCATGCTGCTCGCGAGTCCAAGCGGCCAGCGGCCGCAAGAAACCGTACACAACGTGCCGGCCGCTCAGAGACCCGATAGAGAGCCCATTGACGAGAACCCGCACAGCTTCACCCCGGAATGCGAATGTCGTGGAACGCCGAGAGAGCGAAGACCCTCATGACGCTCGGAACTGACGCTGCTTGACGTGCCGGGCGGGATTGCCAGCCACCACGCTCCAATCATCGACATTCTTCACGGCCACCGCCCTGGCTCCGACGACCGCGCCGCGTCCCACGTGAACACCAGGCCCTACAAAAGCGTCGGCGCAGATCCAGGCGTCGTCATCAATCACGATCTCCGAGCGAATCAAGGACAGCGACGGATCCGCGTAGTCGTGCGTTCCCGCACACAAGTGTGCCTTGTGGCTGATCGTGGCTCGCTCGCCTATCGACACCTTTCCGAGGTTGTAGATATATGCGCCCTCGCCGATAGCAGACCGATGGCCGATGTCGAGACACCAGGGTAGGTAGATGGTAGCCGAAGGATAAATATGGACGTCCCGACCTACCCTGGCCCCGAACAATCGCAATAGCAGGCGTCGGGCGCCAAAGAACGGCCTCGGAATCAGTCGAAAAAGGAGCCCTCCGGGCACCCACAGCACCCGCAGCAGCAGCTCGCCGCGCGTGTACTTCGCGGCGGCGCGGTTGGCCTCAATGTCGAGTGAGACCGCCTGGGATTCGCCTTCTGGCGTCGGCATAGGGTGACGGAGCCCGCGGGCGACCGACATCGATACGGGCATCTGCCCGAGCGAACCTGGCGGACGCGGCTCTCGACCAGGCGCCCGGCTCAACCCTGGGGACGGAAACTCCGTCCAGTGACAACACGAAACCAATCGCCAGCCCGATGAGGGTCGCGATGGCCGCGTCCGCGAGAATCTGTCCGGAGACCACGAGACTTCCGACATTGGCCAAGAAGAAGGCGAAGAACCCCGCGGCGTATCCGCTTGTTGGCGCACGCGCACGTAGTTGGCGGATCGTGACCCGCCAGCCGGCGACCAACATCGTCATGACGAGGACGCCGAACGCGAGAAGACCAGGCACGCCCAATTCGACCAATATTCGGCTCGCGGCCCCTTCCTGCCAGGCCCGAGGCCGTGCGACGTTCAGATGTTGAGATCCCGGCGTCGCGACGCCCAGGCCGCTACCAAAGAAACCCGTCTGGTCGAAGGTGACCAAGAGCGAGTTAAACCCGTTACTATTGAGCCGGTCCAGCACATCCACCGAGCCGGCCGTGTAGTATCGGCCAACGTCCGACCCCTGACCGACTTCGAACCCCTCGGTCAGGACGATTCCGACCACGGCCAGACCGACGAGGAGCCCAGCCGCCCGCCCGCTCGCCCTCGCCTTCCAGTACAGCATGATCAGGATGCTGCCGAAGACAGGGAGCATGTACACCATCTTGCGACGTCCACAGAGCAGTAATGCGACGACCGCAATCGCCCCCAGCACGAGCCAGATCCGGCGCGACGTCCCTCGCGTCGTCAGCGAGAGTATCGCTGCAAACATCGCGGTAGTCGCGGCGTGCCACCCCATGACGTCGGGGCTGCGGTAGAAACCGGAGATCATCTGGATCTGGACGCCAGGCATATGACGAATCCAGCTGGTGCCTAGCGCCTCGGTGCCCACCGCCAGCGACCCTGGCCACAATTCGAAATACTGAATCGCGGCACCACTGAGCATGACTGTCGTGACGACGCAATAGAAGCCGACAAACCGGCGCAGATCTTTGATGGACCGGGAGAAGTGGAAACCCAAGAAGATGGCCTCCAACAACACACCGTACGAAAACGCGCCAAGAATCGTCAGCATCCATGAACCCGGACCATAGAACGCTGAGGTGAGCGCGGCGGGGATGCACGCGAGACCAAACCAGCCCATCGCTCGGCCGACCGTCGGGTAGCGTCGTGCGAAGCCGCTCTTCCAAAACCGCTGGGTGCCCATCAACGCCATCAGTGCCACCGCCAACGCCGGCACGACCGCGAGCGCGAGATAACCCGGCACGCCCGGGACGAGCTTCCGCAATGGATCTTGCACCGCGGCGATCAGGACGATGCCGAACAGTCCATCTCGCCACCGCACCAGCCCGCGCAGGCAGGACAAGGCGACCAAGCCAGCCAAGATAAACTGCGCCATGATTCTGCCTGACGGTTAGGACTGGGAGACCGAGGGGGCACGCGCGAAGCAAGGTGCGCTTGCTTCTCTATAGACTCGGCGCGCTCGGGGAGCTATCGGTCGAAGCGGGTGGATCCAGATAGTAACCCTGGTACTGCTTGTCTGCAGACGCCGCGTACGCCGCGTAGTAGTGCCGGTGCCGGTTGACCGCCACATGGTTCATGACGCCCCCCACCAGCACTCCCCGCGCCGCTCGTATCTGGTCGACGGCGCGACGAGCGACTTGCCGGCTCACCCTGTCTGAACCGACGACGAACAGCACGCCGGAGGCGACGTGGCCGATGACACACGCGTCGGTGACCGCGATGACCGGTGGGGTGTCGAGGATAATCCAGGAGAAATGCCGGCCGAGTTCGCGAAGAAACTTCTGGAACGCCCGCGAGCCGAGCAGCTCTGACGGATTGGGCGGCCGATGACCAGCTGCCAGCACGGCCAAGTTCTCGACGCTGGTCCGCTGGATGGCCTGACTCGGCTTGGCGTTCCCAACCAGCAGGTTGGACAGCCCCGGTTCAAGGGACAGCGAAAACGCGGTGTGCACACTCGGTCGTCGCATGTCGGCATCGACCAGGAGAACCCGCTCGCCAGTCTGGGCGAGCGTGATCGCCAGATTGGTCGACAGTGTGGTCTTCCCCTCGTTCGGGCTCGCGCTCGTGATGGCCAGCGACCGGGGCTCGTCACCAGAGAACGAAAACAGTACGTTGGTACGGATGTGCCGCAGCTCCTCGGAGAACTGTGGCAGTTCGCCTTCAAGCGCCAGCAACGCTCCCACACTGTCCTTCGTCTCCACCTCCGGGAGGAGACCGATGAACGACAGATCGAGTTGCTCTCGAAGCTCATCAGGAGTCCGTATTCGACTGTCGAAGCGCTCCAGGCCGAACACAAGCGCAATCGCCAACACCAGCCCGGCGGCGACTCCGCGCAGGAAGTTCCGCTGGCGATTCGGGCTCACCGGGGACGTCGGCACCAATGCCAGGTCGAGGATCCGGGCCCGAACGGGATTGCGCTCCCTCGTCACATTGGTCTCTTGAGAGCGCTGGAGAAGCAGATCGTAGATCTCCCGGTTGCTCTCGGCCTCACGGCTGAGCGCACTCAGCTGCACCCCCTTACGATCCTGAGTGACGGCATCAGCCTCCACTCGGTCGAGCGCCCCGGCGAG
>CALBET010000895.1 GCA_937888665.1 uncultured Acidobacteriota bacterium | reverse complement strand
TATCGTTATTCCGGAGGTGGCGTAGTCCTTCGCCATCGACTTAACCATTCCTATCAAACCGGCCTTCGACGCTGAGTACGACACCATTCCTGGATTGCCCTCTTTACCCGCGATCGATGAGACGTGAAGGATCCGGCCGTAGGAGCGCGCGAGCATTCCGGGAAGCACAGATTGTGAAAGGAGAAATGCACTTCGCAGGTTGACTGCGACAACGCGGTCGAAGTCGTCGACTGGTACATCGTGAGCAGGAACTCCGGTGATCCCAGTAATGCCGACGCAGTTCAACAAGACGTCCACGTGACCTCGGGCCGCGACAGCTTGTTCGATCGCTGTGGACACCGAAGCTTGGTCGGTACAGTCGCAATGTAACGCCAAAGCGCCGACGCCTCGATCTTTCAGCGCGGCCACTGAGTCTTCGAGTTTTTTCCTGTCGACGTCGAGTGCGACAACGAAAGCCCCGAGCGACGAAAGTAGTTGAGCCGCCGAAGATCCGATACCCGTCGCGGCACCGGCGATTACCACTACCTGACCCTGGAAGCCCGCTCCGCGCGTAGGAGTCGTGTTCACAGCACAGGCTCAATCACCCGGTCGCAAACGTCCGCGAGCGAAGCGAATGCGCGATCGACCTCCAGAGTTGTGATCGGATCGAGCACGTAACCGACGGGTCCGCGACAATGAGTGTTCTTGAATATTCCCTGGCGGACCAAGAGGTGCTTCTCCACGGCCAGGAATGAATCTAGGCTGGTCTGAATCGTCAGTAGGCTGAGCAACGGTCCCTGAATGCGGTATGCGGTGGGAAAGTCCCCTGCCTGCATCGCCTTCCACATGAGCAAGATGGACCAGCACACGTCAGCGCCGGGCATTGTTCCTGCAATCCCGCGACGCACGCTATCGATAAGGCTGATTCCTCCTGTTCCTTCGAAAATATCCGCGAGTCCTCCCGTCGCGTCTTTGAGTTCCGATAAACGCGGGCCGATCGGCGTCGCCTCGGGCTTGAAAACGACGCGCTCTCCAAACCCCGTGCGTAAGCGCGCCATCATCGAAACCGATAGCGGCGTTCCAACGTAGCCGCTCGCATCTTGAACCACGACTGGAATCGATAGGGCCGCGATGAGTGTCTCGTAATAGCCAAAGACTTCGCTTTCACCCAACGCCACCGCGATGGGCGGGATCGCCATGACTGCCGTTGCCCCGAGACTCTCTGCTCTAAGACCGTTCTCGACTACTATGTGGGTGCTCTCTGCACCAACGCTCATCACGAACTGAGTGCGCTCGCGAGTTGCCAAGTCTCCAAGAAACGAGCACAACTCGTTGCGCTCGGCGTCTGACAGACGCAGCACTTCGGAAACCATGCCGACCACGAGCCCGTCAGCACCCATCTCAAGGAGCCACGCAGCTTCCCCAGCCAAAGTCTCAAAGTCGATTTCGCCTTTATCGGTGAACGGGGTCTGCAGTACTGGTAATACTCCATTCAGCCGGCTCGGTGTGATCGAATCGATCATGTTGTACCTTTCACATTGCGTAGAGGTTCGGCAAGGAATCGTGACATCAATGTTCCCGCTTGGGCACACAGGCGATCTTCTGCGGAAGTCGAGTACCACGCGACGTGGGGTGTGATGATTACGCGATGACTCGAAGCCAGAGCGTCGCCATCCGAGGGAGGTTCGACGGTGAGAACATCTAGTCCCGCGTTAATCCGGCCGCTCTCGACTCGCTCAAGGAGATCGTGCTCGACGATGACGCCTCCCCTCGAGACATTTACGAGGATTCCGTGCGGGGGCATTCTGTCGAGAAGGCGCCCGGTGACCATTTGCGCGGTGGAGTCCATCAACGGCACATGGAGAGAGACGATGTCGCAGCTGAAAGCGTCCTCGAGGGACACTTGCGTCAGGCCGAACGATTCGCACAGGCCAGCGTCGACATAGGGATCATGCACACAAACCGCTGTGCCGAATGCCAAGGCGCGCACGGCGACCGCTTGGCCAATACTTCCGAGACCGATGACCGCATATGTGGAATCGCGCATCGTTCGCAAGGTACCGAAGTCTTGGGTTCCCGGCCAGACCCCGGACCGTACGGCAAGGGAGAGCGGCACTATGCGACGCATGCATGCGAGCACTAGAGCCAAAGTGTGATCGGCGACCTCGTCAACGCAGTAGTCGCGGACTGGCAGCACGCCTATTCCTCTGGCAGCAGCAGCAGTCGTATCGATGTGGTCGGTCCCCACACCGTAAGTAACGATTGCTAACAGCCGGGGACAACGATCCAAGAACGCCTCGTCGACAACGCGATACTGCACAAGTACACCGCTCGCCTCGCGAAGGAGAGTCGTCAACTGTTCAGGAGAGGCGAAACGTCCGTCGAAAAAATCTAGGCCTGCGCTCTCACATGCGGCGAGCTCGATCTCACTGCTTCCCATATCGCTATCGATCAGCACGACGAGTTTCTTGCCCGTCACGTCGCCCCGCCGAGGTCTGGAATAATCATCGTGGCGGAGAGGCCGCCGTCTACAGGTAACACGACTCCAGTGATGAAGCTCGCGTCCTCGGAACAAAGGAAGGACACAGCGCCCGCAATCTCGTCCGATCGTCCCACGCGACCCAAGGGATGTGCCTCCGCAATCCTAAGTTTGTTCGCTTCGGTGTGGCCGTGCTCGAACATCTCTGTTGCGATGAACCCGGGAGCGACGGCGTTGACCCGTATCCCATACTCGCTGAGTTCGAGTGCGAGCACCTTCGTCGCATGATGTAGAGCCCCTTTGGATATGACATAGGGCGTCACCGACTTGGACGCTCGAATTCCGAGGATAGAACCGACGTTCACAATCGAGCTGCCAGCCGGCATCTGGCCGTGCAGTCGGCGGATCAGCTCCAACGGCGCGTGTAAGTTGACCTGAAGGATTTGATCCCAAGCAACCTTCGGCGTCTGCGCATACTTGAAGACCTCGACGTACCCCGCGTTGTTGATAAGGGCCCCGATGCAAATCCCGTCGGCGGAGAGACCTGCGGCGAAGTCCTCTACATCCTGCGGGTCGGCCAGATCAACAACCGCGGTTCGGACATCACCGCCCCCTTTCGCGATCTCGGCCGATAAGGCGGAAAGGGCAGCAGCATCGCGACCCGTCGCGACGATGCTAAACCCATCCTGACTCAGACGTCGTGCCACCGACCAACCGATTCCGCGCGTCGCACCGGTAATGACCGCCCATGACACCGTCATCGCCGGATGCTCGTGAACGACGCGTAGCCTGGCTGCTTGCGCTGATCCTTCAGCCAAGCGGCGAGCTCCTCGTCGTCCTGCCGGCAGGCGCGCATCACTATTCCATCATCGTCCGTGAAGGACCAGTACCTGTTGATGATGAGATTCCCGCAGACGTCGCAGTTGTCCACTGAGGTGTCATTCCAAGTCTTCGTACTGGCTACCCAAGTCACGAACGGGACCTCCTAGCTTTCTCGGTACTTGCTTGATCGACATCAAGTTCCTCTGTGAAGACCACGCCATAATCTTCCGACGCTTGGCCCATGGTGATGAAACGGTCGAGGACGTCTGCTTTAACCGCCTCCGGGTCGCGTTGGAGGGCGTCGCCATAACCACCACCGGAGGGTGACACGAGCCGAACCGTGTCACCGCGGTTCAGGCGAACGTTCACAAACTTCGTCGCGCTCTTAGTGCCCTCCGAAACAGTGAAGCGAGAGAAATCGATGTTGCCGGCGCGTTTGATCAGGACCTCGGTGTGTGAGCCGTCGCCTCCGCCAAGAATTCCCGACGGCGGAACGTCGCCTCGGTCCGCGAGAACGCTGACTGAGATCATTTCGCCAACTACCTCAATGTCCCGCTTGACGCCCAGGCCACCCCGGTGCTTCCCGGTGCCTCCAGTGCCCTCGTTCAACGCATACTGATGATGTAACCAAGGATACCGAGTCTCGAAGATCTCGACCGGAGTGTTCCGGCAGTTTGCATGCGGCATGATCTGCGCGCTATTACCGTCCGTAGCACTGCGGCCACCCCAGCCATTGCCTTCGAAATGATAGTGAGCGAAGTACTCCTTAGACACAGG
>CALBET010000894.1 GCA_937888665.1 uncultured Acidobacteriota bacterium | reverse complement strand
CGATTGCGCGACCTGTGACCTCACGCTCCCACTCGTGGAGCGGTTGCACACCGCCCTCTCAGCCGCGGGGCTGCGCGTTGTCGGCATCTCACAGGACGCGGCCGCTGACACGTCCGGCGTCGTCGCCCGCCACAGCCTCACCTTCACCGTGGCGCTGGATAGCCACCTCGAGGTATCGGCCGACTACGGGTTCGACGCGGTTCCCGCGCTGGTCCTCGCCGACGCTGGCCGCCGCGTGCTCGCCAGCTTCGAAGGATTCACCCGACCGGACCTCCTGAATCTGACCGACCGGGCCGCGGCATCCTGCGACACGGCCCCGCCGCGTCTCATCCATGACGGCGACGGACTGCCGGAACATCGGCCGGGGTGCGGCTCGAAGGTGCACGATCCGGATGTGGCCCGACGGTTGGCGGTGCGTCGGGGAGCCGCGACGCTCGGCGCCCGACGAATCCAGGTCCCAATTGACGATGATCCGTTCGAGTTCTTATCCGCCCAGGGACTCGACGATGGCTTGCCCGTGGTGCCGCCAACCGAGGCACGGGTGCTCCGCATGCTCGAGGGCACGCGACGCGCTGCGTCTGACGTCGTAGCGCACGTCCCCCCGAACCTGGCCCCGGCGACCGTCGAGAAAATCGCCATCAATGCCGTCATGGCTGGCTGCCGTCCAGAGTATCTGCCGGTCGTGATTGCGGCGACCGAGGCGGCCTGCACCGACGCGTTCAATCTTCACGGAGTGCTGGCCACGACCTACTTCGTGTCGCCGGTCATTGTGGTCAACGGCCCCATCCGGCAGGCGATCGAGCTCAATTGCGGCCGCAACGTCTTCGGCCAAGGGTTCCGCGCCAACGCCACGATTGGGCGGGCCTTGCAGCTCGTGGTGCGCAACATCGGCGGGGGCAAACCGGGCGGCGTCGACATGTCGACGCTGGGACAACCGGGCAAGTTCACCTGTTGCGTGGGCGAGCTCGAGGAGGCCAGCTGCTGGGAACCGCTCCATGTGGAGCGTGGCTTCGCGGCCGACACCAGCACGGTCACCGTGTTCGCGGGCGAAGCACCCAGGGCGATTCGCGACCAACTGTCCCGCACCGCACCCTCACTGGGTGCCAGCATGGGGATGTGCCTCCAGACCATGGCGCATCCCAAGCTGGCCCATGTGGGAGAGGCGCTGCTCGTGGTCTGCCCCGAACATATCCTGATCTTTGAGCGGGACGGGTATACCAAGGCGGATCTCCGTGCCCGGATCCAAGAGGCCACGGCGCGGCCGTTGCGCGAGCTGCTCCCCGATGCCGAGTGCCAGAAAGGCATGACCATGCGCGCCGTGCCCAACGCCCTTCTCGGTCCCGACGGACAGCCAACCGCCGAAGGCCTGGACACGCCCCTGTCGAAGTTCCAACAGGACACGGACATCCTGGTCATGGTGGCGGGCGGCACGGCCGGCAAGTTCTCTGCCTTTCTCGGGGGATGGGCGAACGGCGCGGCCGGGTCGATGGCCGTCACCCGTGAGATTCGGCCCTAGTGTCCTGGTGATACAGTCAGCCGCATTCGATTCGAGATGGAGAAGATTGCATGAACGAGCCGCTCGTCATTCTTGACCCGACCGACGAACGGGCCGCCATCGGCCGCCGGCTGGCCACGCGCCCCGACCAGTTGCGGGGCACGCTCGGCATCGTCGATATCGCGAAGCCGCGTGGGGACGTGTTTCTCGATGAGATCGAGCGGCTCATACGAGACCGGCTCCCGACCCTGGACGTGATCCGGCTGAAGAAGCCGACGTATACGAAGCCCTCGCCACCAGATCTGCGAGACGAGGTGGGCACGCGCTGCCAGGCCGTCATTCAAGCGCTCGCCGATTGAGGGTCCTGCACGTCGTGCAGTGTGCACGACCTCGTCGACTACGAGATGCGCGGGATTCCGTCGGTGATGGTGGCGTCGACCGAGTTCGTGCACGCGGCCGAGACGCAGGCGGCGGCCCTCGGGGTACCCGACCTGGCCGCCAACTCGGTCTTCGTGCCGCACCCCATTCAGGGTTCGACCGATGACGAGATGCGGGTGAAAGCGCAGCAGGCGATCGACGCGATTCTCTGGGCGCTCACGTCGCATTCATAGGGACACCGATTCCGTCCGGGTCCCACGCACGACTCCGAGTCATCCGCATGGATGCCATCGCGCTGACCACCATCGTCGTCTATCTGATTGCGGCAACCGCCGCCGGGAGCCTCATGGCTCGCCGCGCCAGTGACTCCGCCGGCTGGGCCGTGGCCGACGGCGGCATGTCCACCACGCTGGTCGCCGTCGGCATCGCGGGCACCCGGATCGGCGGGGCCGGCACCTACGGCGTGGCGGGCGACGTCATCAGCGGCGGTGTCTGGAACCTGTGGTGGTACGGGATCAACACCCTCCTGGCGCTGGCCCTCGTCGGCCTGTTCTTCGGCATCTACTTCCGACGCTTCAGACTCCGCACGGTCGGGGAGCTCTTCACGATCCGTTTCAAGAACCGGCGCTGCCAGTGGCTCACCAGCCTCTGCGTCCAGACCGAGTACGCCATCGTGAACCTGATCGAGGCCTACGTGATCGGGGTGATCCTGAGCACACTGACCCCTCTGCCGATGTTCGGCGGCGTGATGGTAGCCGCCGTGATCTTTGCGACCTACGTCTCACTGGGCGGGCTCTGGGGCACTGCGGTGACCAACCTGATTCACTGCTCGGTGGTGCTGGTCGGGCTGCTGATTGTCGGCGTGATGGGCATCGACCAGTTGGGCGGATGGACCGCCGTCACCGCCACGGTCGACGACCATCTGGCCGCGGCGTCACGCGATAGCGCCGCCTGGTGGGGATTCGTGGGCGCGGGCTGGCTACCGGTGTTCGGGATGTTCTTCGCCGCGGCCGTGCACACACCCGCCGCCTCGGTGTATACCAACTACTCGACAGCAGCCAAGTCCGAACGACACATCGCGCCGGCGTTTCTCCTGGCCGGTCTCATCGCCGGGGTCATGCCGGTACTGGCGGGCCTGATCGGCGTCCTCACCGCCGCCCGCTACGGGCTGGAAGCGGGACTGGGCGGGTATCGCAATTTGACGACGCTGGCGTCTGAAATCAGCCCGGTCGTGGGCGGCGTCGCGCTGGCGGCGGTGCTGGCGGCGGTCATTTCCTCCGGCGGGCCCATCTTGCTCTCGAGCGCCACGATGTTCGTCCGCGACTGGCTCCCGTTCACACGGAGCTACAACTCCGAGCAACGACTGAAGGCGTATCGCATCACGACGACGGTGTACGCGTTCGCGGCCGCGCTCGCCGCCTGGCTCGTCGCCACCTATACGACCATCTCGATTCTGGACCTGCTGCTCTTCGGATTCGCCATGGTGGTGCCGCCGGCGGTCTCGCTCGGCTATCTCGTGTACTGGCGCCGTACGACGGAGCCGGGCGCCTACTGGGGCATGGCGGTCGGGTACGCGGCGGGGATGGTCTGGTTCGCGCTGATCAAGTTTGCGCTGGCCACGGGATTCACGGCGCCAGCGGATGCCGGCCTGCTCTGGCGGACCCTGGCCTACGCCTTGACGGTTGACGGAGAGGGCATCGACCCGTCGTATCTGACCTTCTTCGTGCCGCTGGTCGTCGTCCCCGTCGTGTCACTGCTCACGAGCCAGGCGGGACACCGCGAGGACTTCTTCGAGATGTTATCCGGGCGCAAGCCGGTTCCGCCCGATCTGGCCTAAGCCGACTGGCTGTCATGCCAGAATGGCCAAATGTCTTCAGGCCTGAGTCCTGACGCGCCGGCCGGGGACGATATAATCCCGCGGCGCGCCAAACCCCCAACCGTGCGCCGACCACCCCGTCGGCCGAGCACAACTCCGGCGCACTGGAAGGACCTTGCATGTCTGATGCAGTAACCGTGACGAATCGCGACGGCGTGGCCGTCATCACGCTTCAGAGTCCGCCGGTCAACGGCCTCGGTTTCGCGGTGCGCACCGGCCTGCAGGCGGCGATCGAGGCCGCGACGAGCGACGACGCGGTCGACGCGCTGGTCGTGACGGGCTCGGGCAAGATGTTCAGCGGCGGGGCGGACATCAGCGAATTTGGACAGCCGCCACCACCAGGGACGCCACACCTCCCAACCGTCATCGACACCATCGAGGCGTCGGAGAAGCCGGTCGTCGCGGCCATTCACGGCTTCGCGCTCGGCGGCGGCCTGGAACTCGCGCTCGGCTGTCATGTGCGGCTGGCGGCGGCCGGCACTCGGGTGGCGCTGCCTGAGGTCACTCTCGGGATCGTGCCCGGGGCGGGCGGCACGCAGCGTCTCCCTCGTTTGATCGGGATCCCCGCCGCGCTCGACGTCATCGTGAGCGGCAACATGGTGCCCGCGACCCGCGCCCGGACGCTCGGCATCCTCGACGATGTCGTCGACGGCGATGTCGTCGAGGCCGCGGTGAGGCGAGCCCGCCAGATGGTCCGTGAGGGCACCCCGATTCGCCGCGCGTCAGCGCTTGAGGATCGCCTGGCCGAGACCCGCGGCAAGCCGGAGATCTTCGCCGAATTCCGACAGACGATGTCCCGCCGCGCGCGTGGCTTCGAGGCGCCCTACGCCTGCGTGGACTGTATCGAGGCCGCCGCCAATCTCCCGTATGCGGAGGGCACGGCGAGAGAGCGCGAGATCTTCGTGAGGCTTCTCGCCTCGGACCAGTCCAAGGCGCAGCGGCACGCGTTCTTCGCCGAGCGGCAGGTGGCGAAAATCCCCGACGTGCCGAAAGACACTCCACTCCTGCCGGTCAAGACCGCGGCCGTCATCGGCTGCGGCACCATGGGCGGCGGCATCGCGATGAACTTCGCGAGCGCCGGGATCCCGGTGACGGTGTTCGAGGTCTCCCAGGAAGCACTCGACAAGGGCCTCGCCATCATTGCGAAGAACTATGCCGCGACGGTTGCCAAGGGCCGACTCTCCCAGGAGGAGATGGACACGCGACTGGGGCTGATCTCCACCACCGTGTCCTACGACGACCTGGCGGACGCGGACGTCGTCATCGAAGCCGTCTTTGAGGACATGGACCTGAAGAAGGAGGTCTTCGGCAAGCTGGACACCGCCTGCAAGCCGGACGCGATTCTCGCCAGCAATACCTCCACGCTGGACGTCGACGAAATCGCCTCGGCCACACGCCGGCCGGACAAGGTCATCGGCACGCACTTCTTCAGCCCGGCGAACGTGATGAAGCTGATGGAGAACGTACGGGGCGCCGCGTCATCGGCCCAGACCATCGCCACCATCATGAAACTGTCGAAGACCATCGGCAAAGTCGGTGTCCTGGTCGGTATCTGCGACGGCTTCGTCGGCAACCGGATGCTGTACGCCTACCGCCGTCAGGCCGACTTCCTCCTCGAGGAAGGCGCGCTGCCCCACCAGATAGACACGGTCATCTACGACTTCGGGATGCCGATGGGTCCCTACGCGATGGGCGACCTGGCTGGACTTGATGTGGGGTGGCGCATCCGTCAGCGGCAGGCCGCGACCCGCCCGGCCCATCTGCGCTACTCAACCGTCGCCGACCGGATCTGCGAGCTGGGCCGCTTCGGCCAGAAGACCAACGCCGGGTGGTTTCGGTACGAGCCGGGGAGCCGCACCCCCATCCCGGACCCGGTCGTCAACGACCTGGTATCGCAGATCTCAGCCGAGAACGGCTTCACCCGCCGCCAGGTCAGCGACCAGGAAATTCTGGAGCGGTGCATGTATCCGCTGGTCAACGAAGGCGCCAAGATTCTCGAGGAGGGACTCGCCCCGCGGGCCAGCGATATTGATGTCGTCTGGATGTATGGGTACGGGTTCCCCCGCTACCGGGGCGGTCCGATGTTCTGGGCCGATCTGGTCGGCGTCAAGACCATCTATGACGTGATGAGCCGTCTGCACGACGAGCATGGCGACTACTGGCTGGAGCCGGCCCCGCTGCTGAAGCGGCTGGCCGAGCAGGGCAAAGGATTCGGCGACCTGGATGTCGTTGCGTCGTTCCCGTGGGGATCGGGACCCAGCCCCGTCTGAAGCTGGTCACGGCAACGCCAGCGCGAGGAGGCCCGACT
>CALBET010000893.1 GCA_937888665.1 uncultured Acidobacteriota bacterium | reverse complement strand
AAGCAACGCAAACGGAGACAGCTACAAAGTTGGAATATGCGACTCCACCGGTAACAACTGCGTGGGGACAGAGCAATTGGCCATCGGCGGTTCGGCTGGGAAGTCAGGCACGCATCCGAAACTGACCGCCTATCAGCCGGGCTCGAACGCGAGCATCACTTTCGGATCCACCGGACTGCTGACCTTCCACGCCGGAGCCCTGGAGGCGTTCACAAGTGCCCTTTCTTACGATGTGAAAGTTCCTCTGTACGACTTCAATAAGGTGCTGTCGGTGTAGTCGGGCACCGATATTCCGTGGGTGAACCGAACCCCGTGATCTATTCTCGATTCTCCGGTGGGGTCCGGCGGTTGCTGAGCTCCGAGATTCGCTGAACTGCTATTTTCCGGGCTTTGGGCAGGTTCGATCCGCCCGTGTCGCCGGGGTGGGCGGGCTTTCCAAGGCTGATGGGTCTTTCGGGTCGGAGGACAAGGTGTTGTGGCGTTCAGGGGAAGGCGGCGCGCAGGTGTTGCCAGGCGGTCGCGATGTCGGCGGCCCACCGCCAGGTGGCGTCGATGCGCAGCCGCAGCTGGCGTGCGCTGCGGGCCGCTACCGTCCGGCCAGGGCCGCGTGCAATTCGGAACGTCTGGTGATGCCCAGTTTGCGAAAGACGCGATAGAGGTGGGTGTCGACGGTACGCGGTGAGATGACAAGCTGCGCAGCGATTTTCCTGCTGGGCAGTCCGCCCGCGGCGAGTTCGGCGACCCTGCGCTCCTGGTCGGTGAGGGCTGCTACTCCGGCTTCTTGGAGTGAGTTCGGTGCCGCGGCCGCCACCAGTTCGTTCCGGGCCTGCGCGGCCCAGAGCCGGGCGCCGAGTCGGTCGAAACCCTGAACCGCCGATTCCAGGGCGGCTCGGGTGTCATCGCTGTCGCCGGTGTTACGAAGCGATATGCCCTGCGCGAGAGCGATTCTGGCGCGGTGGAAGGGGGAGTCGGCCAGTCCCGGGTGGGTCAGGGCGGTGCTGTAGAGCCCGGCATCCACTGCCGGCGCGGTCATCGCCGTCATCGCCGATGTCAACGCATCCACGCGGGGAGAGATCTCGCGGACGCGCAGCCGCGTTGCGGCGTCCGCACGTTCGCGGGCTTCGTCGACTCGCCCGGTGCGCACGGCGGCATCGACCAGGTCGAACAGATCGTCGACGACCTCGCGGATGTTGTGTCTCGGTACCGTGTCCGCGGGACTCAGCGCGGCCGCCATCCGATACGCGCTCTCGTAGTCGGCTTCGGCCAGAGCACCCTGCATGTCGATGCGGTCGGCGGCGTCGAGGAGTCGTTGCAGGCGGCGCGGCGCGGCCCACGATCGCAGGTCATCGGCATGGGAGTGGGCGGTATCCAGGTCGCCACGCATGGCGGCGAGCAATCCGAGGTCGGCGACCAATTGGTGACGGCGCAACTGACTGCCGTGACTCTGCTCGGCCATCGCCAGAGAATCCCGGCCGACCTGTTCGGCCTCCGCCCACCGACCGGTGGCCATCAGATCCAGCATCACCACCCGGCCGGCTTCGATGGCGTCGATGGACGCACCGTGTTCGCTCAACTGGTCGTAGGCCAGGCGCAGCGGCAGGCGGAACTCTTCCATGACGTCGAGGCAGTACGCCGGGAACGCCAGCAGCATGACCTGCCGCGCATGAAGCCGGGGGAGCTGCTCAACGTAGGTGCCCACCAGCGCCGTACGCAGCGACACACCGGTTCCGGCGAGGTCTGCCATGCCGGTCCGGTACATCAGGATCGCCGGGTTCAGTCGTTCTTCCAGTCCCGCGAGGGCGGCGTTCGTCTTCTGCCAGTGCTGGGGGTCGCCGGAGTAGTTGGTGATCGACACCAGCAGGTGCACCAGCCTGCTGACGGTCTTGTCATCGAGGGAGTCCGCCCTCGACAATGCGTCGAGAAGCCAGCGGTGAGTGGAGATCACATCGCCGTCGCGGTGGAACTCCCGGTACGCATCGGCCAGGATCGCCGACGCCGATCGCTGCGAACCACTCTCCCTCTCGTCGGGGAGATCCCGGGTGTCTTCGAGACGGCCCGCCCGGGCGGCCACGAACACCGCGTCGGCGAACAGCGCGGCGCGGCGCTGGGGGTCCGGGCTCAATTCCGCGGCACGCCTGAGCCATCGGATCGCCATCTGGAGGCCGCCCCGGCGACCCGACAGCTTTGCGG
Organism: uncultured Acidobacteriota bacterium; assembly: GCA_937888665.1. Classification (GTDB taxonomy): domain Bacteria; phylum Acidobacteriota; class Vicinamibacteria; order Vicinamibacterales; family UBA8438; genus UBA8438. The sequence continues at coordinate 220 of CALBET010000893.1, read as the reverse complement.
CCTCGACGAGGGTGTCCGACACCTGCTGATCCGGGGCGTCCGTCGCGGCGGCCAGATGGAACGCCCGGGGCAGCAAGGCATCGTGGTAGAGGTCTGCCAGTTCCCGGTGGGCCTCACGGATCTGCTGCTCGTCAGCGCGATAGACGACCGCGGACCGAACGAGGGAGTGGCGGAAAACGGGCTCTTCACAGATGGGGGTGTAGAGCTGATCGGCGCGTCA
>CALBET010000892.1 GCA_937888665.1 uncultured Acidobacteriota bacterium | reverse complement strand
CCGGAGCGTGTATCATTCAGCGGGCCTGAAGGCCCTCGCTACGAGTGATCCCTCGTAGCAAGCCCCTTCAGGGGCGCCGTACGGTCAGACCCCGGTGAGCGGCTCGACGCTGAGCGTGCCGTCGCTCTTCCCGAGGCGCTCCACGGGCACCCCCAGCTTCTCGGTCAGGGTCACCAGCAGGTTCGGCATCAGGGGATCGCCCTCATACTTCAGATGACGTCCGCCCTCGAGTTGCCCCCCGCACCCACCCAGCAGCAAGACCGGCAAGTTGAGCGGGCTGTGCGCATTGCTATCGGACATGCCGCACCCATACAGGATCATCATGTGGTCGAGCAGTGATCCGTCACCGTCCGGCGTCGCCCGCAGCTTCGCCAGATAGTCGGCGAACAACGACGCATGATACGCGTTGATCTTCGCCATCATCGCGATTCTCTCCGGATCGTACTCATGGTGAGACAACGGGTGATGCGCGTCGGGAATACCGATCTCGGTGTAGGTCCTCGAACTCACCTCACGCCCCATCATGAACGTACTCACACGCGTCAGATCTGTCTGATGGGCCAGCACCTGCAGGTCGAACATCAATTCGACGTGCTCGGCGAAGGTGGCCGGAATGCCCTCGGGTTGCGCCACCTCGGGCACGTCGAAGCTCTGCTGCTGCTCGGCGGTCTGAATGCGTCGTTCGATGTCCCGCACCCCGTCTAGATACTCGTCGATCTTGAGACTGTCGCCCGGCCCCACCTCGCGTCTGAGGTCGGAGACCTTCTCGGTCACGGAGTCGAGAATCGACCGGTCACGCTGCATGCGCGCCCGGCGTATCGCCGGATCGGTGCTCCCGCTGTCGCCAAACATCTGCTCGAACACCACGCGAGGGTTGTTCTCCATCGGGAGGGGCGTCGTCTGACTCCGCCAGCAAATCGTGTTGGTGTAGACACAGCTGTGACCGCCGCTGCACTGACCCGCGTTGGCCCGGCTGTCGATCGCCAGCTGGAGTGATGCCAGTTCGGTGTGCTGGCCGTACTCTCTCGCCAGGATCTGGTCCATCGAGATGTCCGCGACCGGGGCCGTCTCTCCGGCCACGCCGGCTGCACCGGTCAAGAAGGTCGTCGACGCCCCCGCGTGCGCGGGCGTCCAATACCCTCTGAGGCCGGAGACCACGGTCATCTGGTCCTTGAACGGCGCCAAGGGCTGGAGAATCGGCGTGAGGTCAAAACCCCGCCCCTCCTGTGCCGGCGTCCAGTGCTCCATGGCGATACCGTTGGGCACATAGACCACGCCGAAACGCCGCGGCGCGGTAGCCGCCGTGCGAGACAGCGCCGACAGCGCGGGGACCATGGCGTCCAGCAGCGGCAGCGAGAGCGCCGCACCCAAGCCGCGCAGGACAGTGCGTCGTGGCAGCGACATCTTGGTGATGATCATGTGTGGGGTCCGTGTAGGGAGTAAAACGGTGGCAGTCAGCGACCTGCCGACGCTCGTGATGCGGCCAGCACCGAATCGTCGGCTCGTGATCGGCGGCCTTGAAACGGCGCACTCTTGACGATGCCCAGGATGATGGACGACCAGCGATACTCGTCGGGGGCCGAGTCCCGCAGGATCTGACGGACGCTAGGCCGGTCGTAGTATTCGAGCCCACGCCCCACGGCATACGCGAGCAGCTTCTCCGTCACGGCGCCCGCGAACTCCTCGTCTCGGCTCAGCAGGACGTCCCGCAGGCCGGCCGGGCCCTCGAACTGGGCGCCGCTGGGCATGGTTCCCGACGAATCGATGGGGAGCCCCGCCTCACTCGTGGCGCGCCAGCTGCCAATCGCATCGAAATTCTCAAGGGCGAAGCCGAGGGGATCCATGGGCGCGTGACAACTCGCGCACACCGGGTTGGCTCGATGCTGTTCCAGACGATCGCGAACCGACGCCGGCTCGCCGCCTTCCCCGCGATCCGGCAACCCTGGCACGTTGGGCGGCGGCTCCGGAGGGGGCGCTCCGAGCATGCTCTCGAGCAGCCACTTGCCGCGCAGCACTGGCGACGTCCGGTTGGGGTGCGACGTCACCATCAAGAGACTGCCCTGCCCCAGCAAGCCACCCCGCGGGTGACTCTCGTCCAGTGTGACGCGCCGGAAGCGGTCGCCGTAGACTCCGCTGATTCCGTAGTGGCGGGCCAGGCGTTCGTTCACGAACGTGTAGTTGGCGCTCAGCAATTCCAGCAAGCTGCGATCGTCACGGATGGTGCTCTCCACGAACAGTTCGGTTTCGCGTCGGAATGCCGTTCGCAGATTCTCGTCGAATTCTGGATAGTCGGCCGACTCTCGCTGCTGCGACTCGAGATTGCGCAGCCGCAGCCACTGACTCACGAAATTGTCGATGAGCGCTCGCGAACGGGGATCTGAGAGGAGCCGTCGCGTCTGCTGCTCCAACA
>CALBET010000891.1 GCA_937888665.1 uncultured Acidobacteriota bacterium | reverse complement strand
TAGGGGTCGTACTCAGCAGGCAGGCGCAGGTGGACCCAACTCGGGTCCTTGACGAGGTGGCCGGACAGGTCCATTTCATGGAGCCTCTGCATAACAACGACGAAGGCCGACTTGGTCGGGTCGGTTACGCGCGTGAGCAGCGTTTCGCGATACCAGGTGACATGCCTGCGAAGCCGGATTGTGTGAATGTCGGCAGCTTTCAGTGGGTCGTCGCAGTTGCTAACGATAACTGGTTGATCTCCACCCGCCAAGAACGTACTATGTGGTTCCACAGAGAGACAGAAAGTTTTCGAACTATGGCCGACGAAGTTTGTGAAGAGTGGCGACCGGTCCCCGGATACCCTTGGTACAGCGTGTCCAACATCGGCCGAGTCCGAAGCGAGCCGAGACAGGGCTTCAACCGAGGTCTCGGAGCCTCTGGGAAGTGGTGCAACTACAAGGGGCGGGTCCTGAAGTTGCAAGCCAACACTCACGGATATCAGCACTTCTTCGCCAGGAGGGATGGAGAGCCCCCGAAGTGCCTCAGAGTCCATTCGGTTGTGCTTGAGGCGTTCTTGGGCCCCCGGCCGGAAGGGCACGACGTGCGGCACCTCGACGGGGTCAGGACGAACAACCGTGTCGAGAACCTCGCTTACGGGACTCGTCGCCAGAACTGTGCCGACATGCGCGGGCACGGTCGATTCACCCGTACCAGGGCGAAACTGACCCCCGCGCAGGCCCGTGAGATTGCTGCCTCCAGAGAGTCGGGTGCCGTGCTGGCCGAGCGCTACGGGATTTCGACGAACACCGTGTACCAGATATGGGGAGGCCGCCTGTGGAAGGACGTGACTGGCGACATAGAGAGGGTCGCTCGTCGCCCCCGCGGCGGGGCGCATGTCCCGAGGAGTCTGACGGAACCCCAAGTGATCGAGATCCTCAGTTCCCCCGAACTCGGAAACGGGGCCCTGGCCAAGATGCACGGTGTTTCCACCGTCACGATCTCCAACATCCGGCGCGGTCGGACTTGGAAGCACATCGACCGCTCGGAGTTCTTGCGCCTCGACCCAGCCTCTGTTTGATGTCCAGATCCGGTGCTCGGGGGTGCAGCGGAAGGTCGACCCGTCGCTCAGACCAACCTCGACGATAGGTGAGCCAGGGTTCCGGTGCCAGCCGGTGATGGGCTGTAGCGACGTCCCCCCGGTCTCGGTGTCGTAGGACCAGACCCGAACTTCCTCCCGGTTCTCGACGAGCTCGCCAATCGGCACCGGCCCGCGCTCAGTCCAGACGACCTCTTCGGCGGGGAAACAGAGGACGCGGTCCCCGTGCCGCCCCGTACCCTGCCCGCCGACAGAGGTGGCTAGCATGAAGCCCCCGTGGCTCGTGTCCAGCTCCTCGGTGTTGGCCTTGGGGATCGACCACTTTATCCCAACCTGCGCCTTGAGTAACTCGTAGAACGGGTGGGTCAGGATGCGGATGCGGTCGTTCTGGCTCTTCTTGGTCAACTGGTCGGAGTACGACGCCGAAATGACGCGAAGGGCCGGATTGCAGAGCATCTCCCAGCATGGCCAAGCAACAGAAACAATGGAAGTTTTAGAGTGGCCAGGCGGGACGTTCAAAATCAAGCGACGGATGCGGCCGTCGGTGACGGCTTCGAGGTGGTCGCAGATCGCGTCCATGTGCCAGCCCCAGACGAGGGGGCGGCCGGGGTTCAGGATGTTCCAGACGAAGCGCACGAAGGGCGCCAACCGCTTGCTGGCGAGGGAGAGCGCGACGTCGACCGCGGCCTGCGCGGCTTGGACGGGGTCGTACTCGGCGGCGAGCGGATCGAGGAGCGGATTGGGCTTCGGCATTCGGCCGAAACGGTATCACAATCGACTGGCGAGTCGATTGGTGTCGGCTAGGAGGCGGTCGTAGATGCGGAGGTAGGCGGACCCGCACGCGGCGGCGACATTCAGTTACTTCCGTGTCAGGACGTAAAGCGTCTTCGCCAAGGCAGGCGGTACACGCTCAGACTGCACTTCAACCGTTTGCGGAAAACTAACCGGATAGTAGTGATTCCATCCCGTGCGCTTTTTTGCTTCGACAAGAGAAAGGATGCGCGCGTCCCATGTAATCACCATGGCCTTTCGCTTGAACGCTGCGCAAAGTGACGCCACCGCAGCCGCGTGTCGCTCTTGGTTCGACATGTGGAACAGTACATCGACACAGAGCACTACGTCTGCACAGCGTATCGGCGCATCGAGCACGGAGCCGATCTCAAAATGCCCCCCAGGAACGCGCTTACGCGCGAGGTCAACAGCGGTAGGTGCGGTGTCGTAACCCGTGTACTCCACACCCGTACCGGCCAACCCTTCCAAGATCAACTGAGTAAGCCAACCGTCACCCGTCCCGAAATCGGCGACGCTGGTGGCACCGCACGCACGTATCTCTCGAACGATGCGCGCAGCTTTCCACGCCACTTCATCGCCGCGAGAGCCCTCACCGCTATTACCACCGCGGGCATAACGCGCCTCCCAATACCGCGCTTCATCGCGCAACGCGACATCAACATGCGCAGGGGTAGAGGACGGCAGGCGCCTTCGATCACCACGCGTCAAAAGAAC
>CALBET010000890.1 GCA_937888665.1 uncultured Acidobacteriota bacterium | reverse complement strand
AGAAGGCCGGGATCGAGTTGGGGGAGATGGCGAGAAGCCAAAACCTGTCCGACGCGGCGTGGTCTCGGGTGGAGTCCGGGCGGAATTCGCTCTCGCCCCCGCAGCTCGTGCTCGTGTCGAAGGAGCTTGGATGCACAGTGGGCGATCTGTTTGCCGCGGCGGACCGGATGGCGCGGCACCTGGAGGCCACCGGCAACTTCAGGGTGCTCATGCGGTCTCACCCGCGAGACAAGAACAAGGCGGCGACCCTGGGTATGGTCCTCACCGGTGCGGGTATTCTCGCAGGGGCGGCGATGGCGTTGCTGGGGGACTCTGCGGGGTTCACCGAGGATGAGGAGGGCTGACATGCGCCAGCCTGATGCCTCGCCGGCTCTGCTGTCAGAGTTGCCCGAGCTGATCACCGTGCCCGAGTTGGCCAAAGTCCTGCGACTCAGTCCGAAGACCGTCTACGAGGCGATCCAAATGGACAAGATTCCCGGTGTTGTCCGGCTCGGTCGTCGTATTCGCATAAACAAACGAGCAGTGGTAGCGTGGCTTCTGGAGGGGCGCGGCCCACAGACCAACGAGGAGTGACCTCATGGCTGTGAGACGCAATCAGAGCGGCAAGTGGATGGTCGATATCCGGTTCAAGACGTCCGAAGGGCGGCCTGACCGGGTGCGGATTGTCTCCCCCGTTCAGACCCGACGAGGAGCGGAAGAATACGAGCGGCAGGTGCGACGGGAAGTGCTGGCAGGGACGTTTGGGCTTGAGCCCGAGCTACCTCCCGCGCCGGTACCGACGATCGCCGAGTTCGCGCACGACTATGTGGAGGTGTACGCCAAGAACAACAACAAGCCCAGCGAGGTGTGGAGCAAGCAGTCGACGCTGAAGCACCATATCCTCCCCTACTTTGGGGCAAAGGGCCTCGACCAGGTGAAGATGCGAGACGTGGAGCGGTTCAAGGCGCAGCAGCGCCGCAAGGGGCTCAAGGCCAAGACGATCAACAACCATCTGACGATCCTGAATCGAATGTTCGGGGTCGCCGTCGAGTGGGAGATCATCGAGCACGGGCCCAAGGTGAAGTTGCTGAAGACGAAGCTGCCGCCGTTCGACTTCCTGGATTTCCGGGAGGCCGAGCGATTTCTTGCCGGCGCGAAGGCGGAAGAGTCCACGTGGCGGACCATGGCGGTCGTCGCAATCAAGACTGGGCTCCGGCAGAGCGAGTTGCTCGGGCTGCAGTGGGACGATCTGGACCTGGCGGTTGGCCTCCTGCGCGTCGTGCGGAGCCGGTACAAAGGAGTCGAGAGCACGCCCAAGAATGGCAAGTCCCGCGACATTCCGCTCGGCGACAACGTGCTCGCCGCGCTAAGGGACCACCGACACCTGGCGTCGGACTACGTGTTCTGCGACGACGACGGTGAGCCGCTGACGAGGGGCAAGTGCAACTGGCCAATCTACCGGACCTGTACACGGGCGGGATTGCGCCGGTTCCACTGGCACGTGCCTCGGCACACCTTTGCCAGCCACCTCGTGATGCGCGGCGCGCCGCTCAAAGCTGTTCAGGAGCTCATGGGCCACTCGACCATCGAGATGACCATGCGGTACGCGCACCTGAGCCCCAACGTAAAACGGGGCGTGGTGAGGCTCCTGGACGAGGAGATTCCTGCTGTGGCTGGGCACTATTTGGGCATTAGCGTGCCCAAGAACGAGAAGAAGGCCAGCTAACCCATTGGATTAACTGGCCTTCTTGGAGTAGCGGGGGCGGGATTCGAACCCGCGACCTTTGGGTTATGAGCCCAACGAGCTACCTGGCTGCTCCACCCCGCAACAACCGATCCGCGACCGGGAGGCGGAACCTAGCTCAGGGTCTCTGGGCTGTCAAGCGGTTTTTCACGCAACTCGCCCGTGCGTTGGATCACCCTTCCTCCGAACGGTCCTGCACGGAGTGTGCGCGTACCTGGGGCCGCCGGGCCAGGGCGGTGCTATGGCTCTGGGCTGGTCTTGGCTTCCAGGCAGAGTTGGGTGTTGAAGTTGAGCTCGGAGGAGCCGGTGATGGAGACGGTGACGCGGCGGTTGCGGGCGCGCCAGGTTTCTTTGTCCTCGCCTGGGGCGAGCGGGAGGGGGGCTTCGTCCTGGACGCCTACGGCGCGGGCGGTGATGTCGGAGTGCGTGCTCCAGTTGGGTCCCCCGAGGGGTGGCAGGTCGGGGCCGGAGCCCAGGAAGGCGGCGCGGGCTCGGTCGGCGCGCAGGGCGGAGAGTTGCCAGTTGTCCACGATGCGGGTGCGGTCCTCGGCGCGGCAGCCGGTGGGTTTGATGGGGGCGTCGTCGGTGTGGCCTACGAACTCGATGGAATCGATGCGGCCAAAGGCCACGGCGCCGCGCAGGGCCTCCAGGGCGCGCCTGCTGCGCCCGGATGGGTTGATGTGGCACTTCACGTAGGTGTCGGAGAGGACTTCCAGGCTGAAGGGGGTCACGGGGTTGCAGACGCGGGTTTCGTCCAGGATGACTGCCCCGAGGGTCGAGTCGTCAA
>CALBET010000889.1 GCA_937888665.1 uncultured Acidobacteriota bacterium | reverse complement strand
GATCTCCGGAAGGAGGTCTCCATGCACATCAAGCGGCTGATGGAGGTCGGCTCCTACCGGGGCATGCGACATCGCCGGAACCTCCCGGTCCGGGGACAGCGCACGCACACGAACGCTCGGACGCGGAAGGGACCGCGGAAGGGCGCCGTGGCGAAGAAGAAGAGCAGCTAGGCCGGCGCGGGGGACTGCTGAGGATCTGGGGCTCCGCCCCGCGGTTCCCCTGAGCACCGGGTTGGTCGAGAAAGGACTGTTCGCGAATGGCAAAACTGGAAACGGTTGATGCGTCGATTCCGCCGCCGAAGAAGCCTGCGGGGAAGCGGAAGAAGACCATCAAGAAGAAACGTGAAAAACGGGTTGTCCACCACGGCATCGTCCATGTGCTGGCGTCGTTCAACAACACCATCATCACGATCGCCGACACCGAGGGCAATGTCGTGGCGTGGTCGAGTGCTGGAGCCATCGGATTCCGTGGGTCGCGGAAGGGCACGCCGTTCGCCGCGACCCAGGCCGCGATACGGGCTGGTCATGGCGCCAAGGCGGTCGGCATGCGTACCGTGGACGTGCGGGTGAAAGGGCCGGGCGGCGGGCGCGAGTCCGCCATACGCGCCCTGCAGGCATCGGTCGGTCTCAGCGTGAAGTCGATTAACGACGTCACTCCCATTCCCCATAACGGATGCCGTCCACCGAAGCGGCGGCGGGTCTAGTAGCGACGTCGAGTGTAGAGGAGAACGATCAGCATGGCACGATACGCAGGACCCGTGTGCCGGCTTTGCCGGCGGGAAGGTATGAAGCTCTTCCTGAAGGGCGAGCGCTGCTACGCGGAGAAGTGCGCCATCGAAAAGCGCAATGTTCCCCCGGGTCAGCAGAGTCGCCGCCGTCGCCCCAACAAGGTGATGGGCTACGGCCAGCAGCTTCGCGAGAAGCAGAAGGTCAAACGCACGTATGGCGTGCTGGAGAGCCAATTCCGGCGCTATTTCGCCACCGCTGATCGCCAGCGAGGCATCACCGGCGAGACGTTGCTGCAGTTGTTGGAGCGTCGCCTCGATAATGTGGTGTACCGTCTGGGGCTGGCGACCTCGAGACCGCAAGCACGTCAACTCGTGCGGCACGGGCACGTGCGTGTGAACGGCAAACGCGCGGATATCCCCTCGTACTCGCTGAAGGCGGGGGACGCGGTGAGCGTGCGTGAGCGCAGTGCTCAGAAGGCGTCAATCGTGTACGCCATGGAAGAGGTCAAGGGTCGCGGGATTCCCGAGTGGTTGGAGTTCGATGCTGGCGCCTTGACCGGGCGAGTGGCATCGCTGCCGACGCGTGAACAGATCAACCTGCCAGTGCAGGAACAGCTAATCGTCGAGCTGTATTCGAAGTAGTCGAGACGCGTGCGCCGCACGGGCCGCCGATCCGCCCGGTACCGGATAGAGAAAGGATTTACTCGATGTTGTGGAAAGGCTTCCAGCGACCGAAGCGGCTGGAGTTCGACGCCGAAACGTTGACCGAGCGGTTCGGCCGATTTTATGCCCAGCCGTTCGAGCGCGGCTTCGGGACGACCATCGGGAACGCGTTGCGGCGAGTGTTGCTGTCGGCCATCGATGGCGCGGCGGTCACGGCCGTCAAAATTGACAAGGTGCTGCATGAGTTTTCGCCAATTCCTGGTGTGGTGGAGGACGCGACCGACATCATCTTGAATCTCAAGGAGATCCCGATCAAGCTCCATTCGGATCAGACGAAGACCTTGTACCTGCGGGCCGATAAGCCCGGCGAGGTCACCGCCGCGGACCTTGAGACTGATGGGGACGTGGAGATCCTCGAACCCGGTCTGCATATTGCCACGATCGCCGACGGTGGCTCGCTGCACATGGAGTTGCGGGTCAAGCAAGGGCGCGGCTACGTGGCGGCCGACAAGAACTTCGATGAGGACCTGGGCATCGGATGGATTCCGGTTGATTCCGTGCACTCGCCGGTCCGCAAGGTGAACTATCTGGTCGAAGCGGCCCGTCTGGGCCAGACCACGGACTACGACAAGCTCACCGTCGACGTCTGGACCGATGGGACGGTGACCGCCCGTGACGCCATTTCCCTGGGCGCCAAGCTCGTGCGGGACCATCTGAGCATCTTTATCAATCTCGAGGATCCCGTGGATACGCCCCTCGAGAAGGACACCGAGGTGCTCCCGTCAGAGGCGAATGAGCATTTGGACAAAAGTGTCGAAGAGCTTGAGCTCTCCGTGCGGTCCTACAACTGCCTGAAGAACGCGAACATTCGCACGATTCGGGAGTTGGTGCAGAAGAGCGAGCCCGAGATGCTGCGCACGAAAAATTTCGGACGCAAGTCGCTCAACGAGATCAAGGAAATCCTGCAGAACATGGGGCTCGGCCTCGGTATGCGGCTCGACCAGTCGGCGGTCGCTGACGTCGAAGCGGAGGCGTAGTTATGCGTCATCGAGTAGCGCACCGAAAACTGGGGCGAGTCACCGAGCATCGGATCGCCCTGCTCCGCAATCAGTCGACGATGTTGCTGCGCCACGAGCGCATCGACACCACCTTGGCGAAGGCCAAGGAGCTGCGTCCGTTCGTCGAGCGTTTGATCACCGTGGCCAAGCGTGGCCTGGTGGATGGCGCCGAGACGACCCGTGCTCTCCACGCCCGTCGGCTTGTCGCTCGTCACGTGGCCGACAAGAAAGTGGTCAGCAAGCTGTTCGATTCGATCGCGCCGCGATTCGCCGACCGTCCCGGCGGTTACGCCCGCGTGTTGCATCTGGGTCGGCGCCAGGGGGATTGCGCCGAGATTGCGCAGATCGAACTCGTTGGCAGCGAATACGACCCGAACGCCGGCGAGGGCGGAGATGCTCAGCCGCAAGCGGCTGCGCCCAGCGGGGTTGGGGGCCGGCTGCGCGCCGCCGCCAAGCGGCTGGCTGGCGGCGACAAAGATAAAAAGGCGAAGAAAGATACGCAGGAAGAGAAGGACACCGACCCCGAGTAAGGCTGTTTCTTGGGACCACCCATCCGGGTGGTCCCCGCCTCGCTGCTCCTACGTCTCGTCGTCGTCAGACGCCCCACCTTCGGATTTCGCGTCCGCAATGACCTTGTCCTTGATATGCGACGGGGCCTCTTCGTAATGTGAAAACTCCATGTGGTACGAGCCGCGCCCGCCCGTGGCGGACGTGAGTTGCTGCTCGTATGTCAGCATTTCCGCCATCGGCACCTGCGCCTTGATCACGGTGGAGGTGCCGCGGGTCTCCATGCCGCCGATCCGGCCGCGCCGACCATTCAGGTCGCCCATCAGGTCGCCGGCGAAGTCGCTTGGCGCGTAGACTTCCACGCTCATCACGGGCTCAAGAATCGTCGGTTTGGCGCGAGACATCGCGTCCCGGAACGCGAGCCGCCCGGCCA
>CALBET010000888.1 GCA_937888665.1 uncultured Acidobacteriota bacterium | reverse complement strand
CGGCGTCTCGGTGCACCCGTTCGCCGGCTTGCTCCCCGAAGTGGCCGTACCGGCAATCTCGCAGCTCGCGTTTCCGGTGAAGTCGTTCGAATTCGAGAGGTAGTAGGTGCTCGCGTCCAGGTCGACGGCGCCGTTGCCGGTGACAGTGCCGCGGCCGTCGAGGTGTCCGCCCACAGCCCAGGTGACGGCGCCGCTGTCCCGCAGGGCTCCGGACTGGCGGAAGAACAGGTCGCCCACAGTCGCCAGCGTGACCTGCCCGATGTTTCGAACCTCGCCTCGCCACTCCGCGGCCGTCGGACCGGTGGACGACAGGCTCACCGACGCCGCCCCGTCAATGACCGCCGCCTGGCGGAAGTAAAGCTGGCCGGCCTCGGCGGTGAAGCTACCCGTACCGCTGTAGTCCCCGTGCATGTCGAGGAGGCCGCCGGCGAAGAGGTAGGTGTGCTCGGCGTCCACCGTGGCGGCCTGGCGGATCACGAGGTTGTTCGCGCTCGTAGCGTCGAAGCGGGCGGCGCCGGTGAAGTCACCGTGGATGTCGAGGGTGTCGCCATAGAACGCCACCGCGCCGCCCGACATCGCGTGGGAGGCCTGGCGGCTGATCACCGTCCCGCCCTCCATGCACACCGACGCGGTGGTCATGTCCGCCCGCACATCCACGGTCGGGGCTTCGATCGCCACCGCCGGTCCATCGACGACCGCACCGGCCTGACGGGTGATCACGAGCGCAGAGGCACGCAGGGTGACGGCCTCGGTCGCGCCGATCGACCCCCCGATGTCGACGTTTCGTGCCGAGAGGAAGGCTGCGCCTATGCCGGTCAGGTCGTCGCCGCTGCGGGTGATCAGGTCGCACTGGGTGGCGATGACGAGGTCGTTGCCGCCGAAGTCGATGTCCTCACGGATGTCAGCGGTGGTGGTCGGCGCCTCGAGCCAGGCGTCGAGATCGGCGCGGCTCGCGATGAGGGTGGTCGCCGCGGGGTTCGGACACGGCGGCGCCGGCAGGATGGCGGAGACCTCGCCGTCGCCGCACGAACCGACACAGGCGGGGCTGGTGTTGCCGGTACAGTCTGGCTCGCTCGGGGCGTCGACGAAGACGAACTGTGGGTCATTCGGCCCGATTCGGAAACCCCGGAACGCCGCACCCTGAGGCCACACCCGAATGTTCCAGCGCCGCTTGACTCCCGGAAATGCCGCCTGCTGGATTTGGATCAGGGCCTCAGCCAGTGACGCGTTCGCAGACACGCTCACCGGCTGCAAGTCGCGGTCGGCGGGGAGGGCAGGTGGCCCGATCCACACGTTTCGCTCGGCTAGCAGCTGGTCGAAAACCGCCCTGTCGGCCGCGCCAACGGTGACGTCGGACCCATCCAGGGTCACTGGCACCCCGGTGATCGCGAGGCCAGGCTGTTCGGGCCGGACGCCGATCCCGCCGCTGCCGTGTTGGACGACCTCGTAGTCGAGCCCACCGCCTGCATTGAACTCCTGTACCAGGGCGACGATGCGCGCCAGATCATCGCCACCGGGGGGCGTCGATACCGAGGTGAGCCCTCCGGCCCCTGCCCCTTCGCAGATGGTCCACTCTTCGACGGTAACCGTTTCGGTCAAGATGCCGGCCACAATCATCGCCTCGATGCTCGCAATCATCGGAAAGCAGTCTTCGTCGTAGTACCCGGCCCTCGCATCCACGGGTCCCATGCCGATGGCGACCGCCACGAGCACAATCGCATTCCAGTGAGCTGTTGGAGTCTTCATGTTCACGGCCGGACCTCACGCTTCGAGGCGTTGTCGCGTACGGCCTCGACCTCGGTTTGGTAGATGTGGTACTCGAGGTGTCCGGTATCGAACTGCACCCAGACATCTGTTTCACACTCGATGCTGACGTGCTGCGGCGGGTAGAGCAGGCTGCAGCTGTCTCCTGGCCCCATGACGGGTGGGCTGGTGACTGCGTTCTGGGCGAGCGCCTGCTGCATGCCGGCTGTGAAGTTGGCCGGATCACCACGCAGCCACCGCACCGCTTGCGTTGGATAGCCGACCCGGTCGTTGAATCGATCCCCGCTGACATTGGTTGTTGCCATGTACTGTGCTTGCGTCCAGTCGACCTCGGGCACGAAGGACCCTGGATAGTAACAACCATCGAGCCAGGGCCCATCTTCAGGATGGAAGCTCTCCTGCACGCGTCTTGTGTCGAACTCGTCTCCGGCATCGAGAGTTACCTCGAAGATGGCGAGGGTCTCGAACGAAGTCGCAGGCAACCACTCCTTGAATGTGGTCGACGTGTTGGCGTTGGGAATCGCGCACACCGTGAAGTCCGTCTCGCACGTGGTCTCGGTCTCGATGACGAAGAGGCGGAGGGCGGGCAGATCCCCAAAGGTGTCTTGCCCGGCTGCTATCTCAGCAGTGGTGTTCAGGAGGATTCGCGACCCACCTGTCGGCACGGCCGCAAAGGCTTCGGGGCTACCGCCGATCTGAACCGTTGGGATGCCGGTGTTGGGTTGGCTCGGCGCGTTGATCTGCGCGACCACGGTCGAGTAGTCGCAGGGCCCGGTTGACACGTTGTCGAACCCAGCCATGAAGTTCTGCGGCCCTGCTCCCACCACGATGGGCTGCTGTCCCATGGCAGCGGCGGCGCACTGACACGGCAAGTATACGTCGGCGCCGCCTGGTGTGACGACCGCGCCGGCCACGGGCGTGGCTGCGCCGTCGAGCAGCGTTCCGGCAACGTCGAGTCGGCCCATGCCGCCCCAGTTGGTAGCGAAGTCGTTCGGTATCTGGGCCGCCAGATTCTGCACGGTCGCCTGCGGATTGGCAGCCGTCAACGTGACTTGCCCCGTCCAGCCCGAACCCGCGTCCGTGAGCGGCGCCTGCCCTCCCGCACTCTGGACCTCCCAGTCCACGAAACAGGTCTCGCCTGAACGAATGGCATCGGACGAGACAATCAGATCGAAGCCGACTACGTCGCCGGATCTGCCGGACAGGAACGGCTGCTGCACGTCGATCATCGCCCGGCCGCAAGGACCGACGATGTCCACCAGGAAGGGCTCGCAGAGCCCTACGCCCCACGTGGCCGTGATCTCCAATGCATCGATGAGGGGTCCGCTGGCGTACGCGCCCGAGGCCACGTCAACAGACGAGGCGCGGGGGGGGGCTCGCTTCGGGAAGTGTGGCGGAAAAGCTCCAGATACCCGAGCCT
>CALBET010000887.1 GCA_937888665.1 uncultured Acidobacteriota bacterium | reverse complement strand
AGGAGCGACGAGTCCTGCTGGCGGATCTGACTGCAAGGCTGGGCACCACATTCGATGCGTTGGCATCAGCGTTAAATGGGTTGTCGGGAAGGCTCGGTCTCAACTATCCAGACGGCGTGAAGGCCAACAGCGCCTGCGAGGTCGTAGTCCGTCTCGCTAGGAAGGTCTTGACAGATGTGTCGGATGTTTCTGAAGGGTTAGACTTCGACGGCCTTCGGCGTGATGTCGACTTCGAGATCGGTAGGCTGTGCGAGAGCGCGGGGGCAACCCTAGTTCTAGAAAGCACTGATAAACTCAGGAAGAGCGGAGTGAAGCCTCTCGGTGCAGGGGGGCGTGTCCTGCTAGTTGTGGACGATCTGATCCGCAAGCGTGATTTCGGCTTGTTCCAGCGAGAGGTCGCAGAGCTAGCGGGTTGTTCTCAACGAGCTCTTGGCCGCGACATGGGACGTAGTGCGTGGAAACACTACGTGGCCGAAAGTAAGCGAGAGCACGAGTCGCCAAGTCATGGGCCTGTCCGCTCTATTCAAGAGCAGCTTCAGTCGGAAAAGGCGCGCGCGGAGCGTCGACAAGGGCGCCCTTAGTCGGACCGCCTCAACTATCCAGATGGTCGTGTCCTTACCTAAGCGGCGGGCACTTGAGTGGACATTGAGTGGACATTGAGTGGACACTGTCCGCTCCCCAGATTTTTCGGATATTTTTAAAGCGCTACGAATTAACAGCTTATAGCGTTCATTTGAGCGGCAGATAGGTTGTTTGTGTCCGCTGCACGCGTAGGGCATGACGACCCACGCTGCTCACGGGAAGCCGCTCCCGAACATTACTGCCCAGCGCGTTCTCGATGAGGGCGCGCGTCCACTTCTCGTCGCTGCTGCGGACGCTGGCCTGCGCCAAGACGCATGCCCGTCGCTGAAGACGTTCTTGCGCGCTGCAATCAGCCACAAGCTGGAGGCCGTCAAGCTTGCCGGCCGCTGGCTCACGAGCCCGGCGGCTGTGCGCCGCTGGATCGAGGCTGAGCAGCATCGCCGGGACCGCTACGGCTCGGCTGCCGGGATCGACCCAGCTGCAGCCGACACGGTGCTCGGCGCCTACGGGCTTGCGCGACCGCACCCGGACAAATCGACGCCCGAGCACGGCTGACCGTGAGGTGCGAGTCCACATCACATCCCCGAGTCCGAACGACTGCATATTCGGTACTCATCACCAAACCCGGGAACCAAATGGAGGATCCCATGACCAAGAATCTTATCAACTACTACTCCGACTCTAGCGCCGGTGCGCCCGAGCCACTCACCGAACTGCGTCTCGGCGCTCAGGCGGCCATGGCGTTGTTGTTTACGCCCGAGGCCCAACCGGTCTCGCTCCACTACATCGACGACGAGGCGGTCAACGGCTACGTCAAGTGTCCGGGCGATGGATGCCCAGTCTGCTATGCAGGCGCCAAGCCGTCGCACTTCGACCTCTTGCCGGTCTTTGACGTCGAGTCCGGCGTCGTCAAGGTGTTGCGCATCTCGGACAACCGACGACCTGCGGGTTTGGCTGCGAAGCTTATCCCGCACCTGAAGGGCGAAGGAGCCGCGGACAAGCTTATCCTGATCTCCAAGCCCACCAGGACGGACTACAGCGTCATATCGCGCCCCCTCGGCACTGACGCCAATCGCGGCGAGGCTGAGATCCAGGCGTTCAGTGAGAAGTTCGACAACGGGCTCCAGCTGGGATTGGCGTTCCGGGCGATGACGTGCAACGAGCTCGCTGAGGTGCCGAAGGTGGCCGCGCGCCTGGGTGCTATGGGCGGGTGGATTCAGCCGGCGCCCAACCCCGAAGCTTCGGCGGGAGAGGCTGAGCCCTCGTGATTGTCAGCCGCGTCGTGGACGAGCACGGGCTTGACGAGTTTCGGCGGCGTCACCTAGCTCCGGGTGCGTTGCTGGAACTGGTCGAGCGCCACGTGCATGTGGTGGCGCAGGTTGCCGTCGGCGTGGGCAAGAGCTACGCCGTCGATCGGCTTCTGGCGACGCCCGAGCTGTTCGAGAGGTTCGATCGGGTCATCTACGCGGCGCCGACCTGGGCCATCCTCAACGAGCGTCAGGTCATGAATGCGCGTGGCTTGGTCCCCGCGATGGTGTTCCGACCACGCCCTCGTGAGCGCTGCGCTACGCGCGACAGCGATTGGCGCGATCTTGAGCGGAGGTCGTGCTCCACCCTAGCCAAGGCGACGATTTGCAACGCGTGTCCGCATCGCCGGGAGGGCGCGGACCAGTGCGTATGGCCGGACCAGTTCACCCAAATCGCTGACCATCGTTTGCTTCTGATGCCCGAGAAGCAGTTGCTGATCAATCGCATGCTTGTGCCCATGGTACGCGGCATCGCGGCCGCCGGCCGCGTGCTGGTGATTCTGGATGAGGCTCGGCTCCTTGACGCCAGGTTTGAGGTGACGCTGTCGCGCGATCACCTAGCGCGGTTCCGCGACGTGCTTGAGGCGATTGGGCGCACGCAGGCACATCGGCGTTGGGCCACGACCATCAACCAGTTGCTGAGGCGGGGGAGCCTCGAAGAGCGTCTTGACCTCCCGCTAGGCCTCTACCAGGATGCCGTTGAGATTCAGCGAACCGGCGTCACGATGTATGGCCCGGAGTTCTACAACGTCGGCTACGACCTGAGCTTGTTGGCGGCGAGCCGTCCAGACGAGCGATGGCACGAAGGTTCGGGGATTCGCTTCGTCGGCCGTCCGTTGCTCCAGTGCCATGTGTTGGCGCTGAGCGCCAGCTTGGGGGCAGAATACGCCGGCGATCGCCTTGGATCCGGCCGCGTCGCCTCACCGTTCGCCGGGATCACGTTCCGGCACTCGCAGACTCGAATCATCAACCTGCGCAGTCGCATTGGCGCCGACCGCTACTTCTACAAGAACAGAAAGCAGGTGCTCGACACCGTCGCCGTTTTGATCGCTCGGAACATCGAGCAGGGTCGGTCGACGCTCCTCGTCAGTAGGAAGAAGACCAAGTCACTCTGCGTTGACTACCTCGCTGATCGGCTTGCTGGTTGGGGCTACGAGGTGCGGTTCGTGTGCGAGAAATTCGATGACCTACCCTCGTTGCAGTCGTCGAGCGTGATTCCCGTGATCCACTACGGCATCCTCGGTGTGAACTGCTTCTCGGACTACCAGTCAGCCTATTGTCTTAACAGCTACTACATCGCCCCGAACACCCTGGGTCATGCTGTCCAGGAGGCGTCAGCCCGCGCTGAC
>CALBET010000886.1 GCA_937888665.1 uncultured Acidobacteriota bacterium | reverse complement strand
ACCTATCTCGTGTTGGACTTCTTCTTCGCATTCGACCTGATTCTCGACGACATCGTGGAACGGCGTTACATCACGGCCGGCTTTGCCGGATTCGTGCTGCTGGTGCCCTTGGCGCTCACGTCGACCACGGGCATGATTCGTCGGCTGGGAGGCCAGCGCTGGCGACGGCTGCACCGGTTGGTGTATGCGGCGGCCGTCGCCGGAGTCGTACATTATCTGTGGCTGGTGAAGATTGACATCGGTCCGCCGCTGGTCTACGCGGCAGTGCTCGCCCTTCTACTCGGCATTCGACTCTGGTTCCGCTACGCCAGGCGGCCGGCCGGCGCTCCGGCGTCTGGAGCGAGAGCCTCTCAGCCGATCTAGTGCAGTGCGTCCGAGATAGGGGGCATGACTTCGCAGCGGGGCATCCCGCCTGGCGGCGTTGCTCCTCGGTCACAAATGCCTAATTTGCTCCCTCGTCGCGCCTGGCCAGCCGAGCGCCGCGCCGCGAAGTCATGCCCCCTATCTTGGACGCACTACACTAGCGGGATCCTCACGTTGAGACACCGCGTCATACTGGTTCAGTCCTTATGCCCACTCTGATTGAAGACAAGACCATGCTCCGTGCACCCGCGTATTCGGTGCATCACGTCGGGAGCGATGCTGTCGCGCTCGATCCCGCACGACCGCACTGGATCGGCACCGATGACCGCGGGTTGGGGTTGCTCGGCCGATTCGACGGGCGGACCCCCTTCGGGCAGGTTGTCCGTGACTATGCGAGTGAGTCAGGTCTCGACGTGACCCGGGCCTGGCTGCACGTCGAGACGTTCGCGCACGACGGGCTTCGCCAGGGGTTTCTGTCGACGGACGGCGCCGCGCCAGCGCCGTATCTGGGCCGGTCGGCCTATCTGGAGACGGAGCGTCTGCACGAGCTGTGGATCCAGGTCAACGACTTCTGCAACCTGAGTTGCGCGCATTGTCTTGTGTCGTCTGGGCCTGAGCGCCAACAAGGCTTGCCGACCGAGTTCATTGCCGACGCCATCGACCAGGCGGTGGCGCTCGGGGCGCAACGTCTGTTCTTCACCGGCGGCGAGCCGCTGGCCAGGCCGGATATCCTGGATCTGGCCGACCGTGTCGTGCTGACCCACGGCCGCGAGTTGGTCATCTTGACGAACGGGACCCTGTTCACAGGGGAGCGCCTGACGCGGCTGGTGCAATTGGTGTCGGCGGCCGACGCGCACGCGCCGGCACCCGATGCGGCGGGCGACACGCCCGTCCCCGGTCTGCGGATTCAGGTCAGTCTTGATGGCCCGACCGCGGAGACTAACGATCCGATTCGCGGCGACGGCACCTTCCAGCGCATTGTGGACGGCGTGGATGTTGCGGTGGCGGCCGGTCTGCGCCCAACCCTCACGGCGACGATTCTGCGTCACAACCTCGATACCCTCGACGACCTCGTACGGCTTGCGGATGCCCACGGCGTGCGGAACGTGCATCTGCTGTGGCCTCACCGTCGCGGTCGCGTCCTGGACGGCGCCCTGGCCGACTTGCCAGGGGCCGAGGAAATTCTGGCCGCCGTCCGGAAGGCGAGGGCGGTGGCGACCGAGCTTGGCGTATCGATCGACAACATCGAGGAGTTCCGGTTACGGCTCGACGGAAGCCCAGGGGTGAAGAACGACCTCGCCGGCGCCGGCTGGAGCAGTCTCTGTCTGTACACGGACGGCCACCTGTATCCCTCGGCTTCGATGGCCGGGGTCACGGAGCTCAGCTGCGGGGATTTGGCGGAGGAGTCGCTGGCAGAGGCCTGGAGGACGAGCCCCGTCTGTCGAGACCTACGCGAGGCGACCGTTGAACGCAAACCGTTGTGCCGGTCGTGTTCGTTGCGTTTTCTGTGCGGTGGCGGAGATGTCGAGCACGGATACTGGCCGGCCGCGGCGGAGGGCCGAAGCCGGCGGGCGGCCTTCGTCGCCCACGATCCCTATTGCGAACTCTACAAGGGGCTGGCCGACGACACGTTTGCGGATTTGGTGCGAGAGGGTCGGGTCACCGTGCAGCCCCACTCCGGGTACGACCGCCCGGTTGTGCTTCGTGGCATGGGTGAGCACACCCTGCATGATGAGGACACGATTGTGCGCACGACGCATTCGGCGTGTGTGCTCTCGGAAGAGGTGCTCGACAAGTCGCGTCTGACGGTGCGTGAGTTTTACGGCGACGCGGCGGAGAAACCACAAGAGGAACTCTGCTGTCCGGTCCAGCCGGAGCCCGCGGATCTGGAGCACATTCCCAAAGAGGTTGTCGATCGGTTCTACGGGTGTGGCAGCCCCGTGACGGCGGCGGCGCTCGCGCCCGGAGAGTCGATGGTCGACCTCGGGTCCGGCGCTGGGATCGACTGCTTCATCGCCGCCAAGAAGGTCGGCCCGGAGGGGCACATCTACGGTGTCGACATGACCGGCCAGATGCTGGCGGTCGCCCGCGAGTGTCAGCCCAAGGTGGCCGAGGCGCTCGGGTACGACGCGGTCGAGTTCCGTCAGGGCTTTCTGGAGGAGATTCCGGTCGAGGACGCGACGGTGAATGTCGTCACGTCGAACTGCGTCATCAATCTGTCACCGGACAAGCCACGCGTGTTCCGTGAGATCTGGCGGGTGCTGAAGGACCACGGCCGGCTGGTCGTGGCCGATATCGTGTCTGAGGAAGAGGTGCCGCCGAGGATGCGGGCGGACGGCCAGCTCTGGGGCGAGTGCATCTCCGGCGCCCTGACCGAAGAGGCGTTCCTCGCCGGGGTCGAAAAGGCCGGGTTTTACGGTGTGTCGGTGTTGAAGAAGACCTTTTGGCGTGAGGTCGAGGGCTGCAAGTTCTACTCGGTGACGGTGCGTGGCTACAAGTTCGAGAAGAAGGCCGGGTGCCAGTTCGTGGGGCAGTTCGCTGTCTATCTCGGTCCGCAGAAGGCGGTCATCGACGAGGAAGGGCACCTGTTCCCACGTGGCGAAGCGGTTGAAGTATGCACCGACACCGCGGCCAAGCTGTCTCACGCACCCTACGCGGGGTCGTTCTCGATCGTCGACGAACTGAACGGCATCCGCGACATCGCCGCCGGGCCAGTCGACGAGGCCTGTTGCGAACCCGGGTCAGGTTGCTGCTAGATCGCTAGACTGACACGCAGCTAGAAAATCTGTCGCTCTCGTTCTCCGCGATGCGCGTCGAGGGTAAATCTGGCCTCCGGCGTTCCTCTCCCCGATAACCGTGCCGCCACGTATTCGCCGACCGCGGGGCCGTGTTTGAAGCCGTGCCCCGACCCGGCTCCGACGAGCCAGATGTTGTCGTGGTCCGGATGCTGGTCGATCAGGAAGTCGCCGGTCCCACTGTTTGCGTATTGGCAGACCCGGGCTTCGAGCAACGGCGCGTGCTCAAGTGAGGGCACGCGCTTCGCCAGGATCGTGCGCGCAACCTGGAGTGCGTCG
>CALBET010000885.1 GCA_937888665.1 uncultured Acidobacteriota bacterium | reverse complement strand
ACGCTTGATGAGCATGAAAAAACAAACAGCAGAGCCGGTATCCGAAGCCCGGGTGGACAATCTCACCCTGGCCCGCAAGGAAGGTTGGCAGCGGTTCGTTGACACACCCGCCCGCCTGCAACCGGAACGCATGACCCGCCGGGAACTCGAAGCGCTGACCGAGAATGCTTGCGACGAGTACAACAGAGAACGTCGTGAATGGCACGCCAACCTCGGGCCGATCAAGACCCCACAACTTGCGAATCTCCACGAGGATCTCTGGGACATCGTCGACAGCAACGCCCAGGACGGTGACAAAGCCAAGGGCGCCGTCGCGATCGACGCCTTCCCCGGACTCGGGAAGACAACCGCAGTATTGGACTTCGCCAGGAAATATCACCAACGCGAAGTCAAGGAGCAGGGAACGACCACTAGCCACGGACACGAGCGCTGGCCGGTATGCCGAGTCGGATTGACCGGCAACACCGGCATGGTCGAGTTCAACCGAGCCATGCTGGCGTTCTTCGCTCACCCCGGGGTCTCCCGCGGCAATGCAGCTCACTTCGCTCACCGCGCCCTGGACTGTGTCCTGGCCTGTGAAACGAAATTGCTGATCGTTGACGACCTGCATTTCCTGCGGTGGCGCAACACGGCCGGGGTCGAGATCAGCAACCATTTCAAGTACATCGCCAATGAATTCCCCGTCACCTTGATCTTCGTGGGCGTGGGATTGGCCGCCCGCGGCCTGTTCTCCGAAGGGCACTCCTACGAAGATGCGGTCATCGCCCAAACCGGACGCCGCACCACCAAGCTCGATGTGCAACCGTTCGTCATCAACACCGACGAGGGCCGGCGCGAATGGCGTCAACTGCTGCTGGCGTTGGAGAAGCGGATCGTGTTGGTCGACAAACAACCCGGCATGCTCGCCGATGACCTGTCGGACTACCTCTTCGCCCGCAGCACAGGGCACATCGGCTCATTGATGACGCTGATCAACCGGGGTTGCCAGCGAGCCGTGAGGACCGGAGCCGAGAACCTGTCCCGGGAGTTGCTGGATCTGGTCAAGAACGATGCGGCATCTGAGAAAGGCCGCCAGGAACTGCAAAACGCGTTCGAATCAGGGCGGTTGACGACCCGCCTCAGCAGGGCCGGATGACCCCCGTCAGGACCCTGCCGATTCGCCTGCCACCCATTTCGGGCGAGGCACTGGACTCGTGGCTGGAGGCGATGGCCCACCGCAACGCCACCGCGTTCGGCGACTTGCTGACAGCCGTGGGCCTCAAGCCCTACCACGGGACAGCCACCACCGGCTGGGTCGTCACGCTGAGTACCGCCGAGGCCGCGACGATCGCCGCGGCCACGGGGCTCACCGGCCAAGCCCTGGACACGATGACTCTGGCTCGCTACGCGGGCAGGGCAGTGAAAATCAACAACGAGACCCGCACGCTGAGCCGGGCCTTCCCGTGGGGAGGTGCCCGCGGGTCCCGCTACTGCCCGACATGCCTGAAAGAAACCGGTGGACGTTGGCAGTTGTCGTGGCGCCTGGGCTGGACATTCGTCTGCACCGAACACCACTGCCTGCTCGCCGACGCCTGCCCGCACTGCGGCGCAGTCCAACGTCGCCGTACCCACATCGGTGACCTCATCCCCCACCCCGCATGTTGTGCTCATCCCGCCGCCGAGGCCGCCGGCCGCAGCCCAGCCCGCTGCGAGGCTGACCTGACCGCCAGCCCCGTCGAGATGTTCGACCCCGATCACCCCGCCATCCGCGCCCAACAGATCGTCAACGCCATCCTGGACACCCCGACCACCACTATGGGGGTCTACCGCGCCATGCCGCAGCCGCGGATCACCGCCCTGGCCGACATTCGGGCCATCGCCGGCCGGGCACTGGCCTACGCAACAACCGAGGATCTCAACGCCAT
This sequence comes from uncultured Acidobacteriota bacterium, assembly GCA_937888665.1. Taxonomy (GTDB): domain Bacteria; phylum Acidobacteriota; class Vicinamibacteria; order Vicinamibacterales; family UBA8438; genus UBA8438. Next base: position 2,066 of record CALBET010000885.1, on the reverse strand, counting down.
CGTCCCCGCCGATCTCCTGGCCGCCTACCACTACGCCAGCCGGCACGAGGACTCCCGAGCCGGGATTGCGCGGACCGACACAAAGCCGGGCCTGGCCGCACCGGCAAAGGCGGCCACCGCCGCAGTCGGCGTAGTAGCCGCGTTGAACGCAATGGACCACAACGACATTGATGCCGCGGGGGAGGCACTGCGGTGGATGGTCACGACGTCGCGCCAGCGGGGACTGCAGGTCACCGCCACCAACATCGGGTGGGCAAAGAAAACCTCCGCGGTGTTGACCGGAGTTCAACTCGCTGCCCTGGGACCATTGCTCAAGCCCAGCGACCAGCTGCGCTACCGCATCGGCTCCGCCCTACCGAGTTACCCAACAACGACGAACCCGGGGTCGGCGTCCGGAACGCACCACCATCTTCCGACAATGCTGTGGCCGGACTGGTCGCTTCGGCTGTCCATCCCGAATTGCCACCAATCGCAGCTGCGCCCAGCGCTGTCCGCTGCCCTTCTACTGGTCAACAGCCGACACACCCTCGACGACGCCTCCCAACTGGTCCGCAGCCCCATCGACGGTCATTCGCTCTCCCGCATCCTGCAACTGCTCGAGAAGCACGACCGATGGCACAGCATCCGCGCCGCAATCGTCCGCATCGCCGACTACCTGGCCGACACCGACATCCCGATCGACTACGAGCGCCGCCGCCGAATCGACTACGCCATGCTGCTTCCGGACAAAGCGTGGGCGCAGATCTGCCGCGATACCGGCACCCCGGGTCCGCGCTCAGCCCGAGCACGCATCGCCCGATGCTTTCTGTTCGGGCACCTCAGCGGGCAGCCCGCCGGCACTGCGCCATGGGCCCCGGATGACAGCGCCTTCCGGACGAAGACCGCCGACTTCCCCGGCCACCTCACGCCCGAACTCGCCCACGCCCTACACCGACACGCCCAAGAATTCCTGGCCAGCCAGGGCATCGACGACGAGCCCGTGACATGGCAACCAACGTCAGGAGTGCTCGACGGGCTCGACCTTCCTGGAACCGACCCCGCCGGGGTGGACATCACCGAACTGCACCGCGTCATGATGGTCGGCGGCATCACCCTCGGGACCGCGGCCACCCGGTCGAACACCAGCCTCGACACCCTGCGCTACCTCCTTGAGATCCACCCGGTGCCCCGGGCAGATCCGGAGCCGGGAGCGCCACTGCCGACTCCCTACAACCGCGCTTACGCGAAGGCCAAGGCAGCGCTCCCGAGGGAACGGTTGGCCGATCTTTACGGGCGTGAACGGATGTCGCTCAGGGATATTGCGGCCACGGTCGACGTTAGTCGCCAGACGATCGCTAGCCTTGCCCGCGACTACGGCCTACCGCTGCGTGAGTCCGGTCGACCAGCACGCACTACGATCGACCGCGACTGGCTCTACAACCAGTACGTCACCAAACGCCGCGCCCTACCCGACATCGCCAAAGACGCCGGTATGAGTACCGCCAACATGGCCCGCTGGGCTAAAAAACACTCCATTCCGATGCGAGTGCGAGGTGGCAAGAGCCACAGCTCGACCCTCGCCGCGGAGAGCATCGCAGCCGCCGCGCCGGAGCTCATCAGACCCGCGCTAGCAGGAATCGGTGGGCGGGAACGGCTTACGAGATTCTCTGCGGCGATGCGCTACAGAACCTTGACCGACGCCGCTGACAGCCTTGGTATTGACCAAGTCACATTGCAAAACCAAATCAACCGCATCGAGAGCGAACTCGGCACGAAGCTATTCATCCGCGCCGAGCGCTGCCAGCCGATGCGACTCACCGACGATGGCGCCCAGGTCGTTGCCACCGTTCGGGCTTGCCAACGCCGGGGCTGGTAGCGGCAGCGTGATCGGTGACGAGGTCCCCTTGGTTTTACCCTGAATAGATGCGGCGGGTGAGACGAGCGGCGATGGAGCCGGCCTGAGACGAGATAGAAAAGCGCTGCTTAGCGAGTGCGGACATCCGCAGGCAGGCGTGAAACCTACACTTGTTGTTGTAGGTTCTCAAAGTTGATCGCATAATCTCAGTGCCGGTTGCATACGCCATTGC
>CALBET010000884.1 GCA_937888665.1 uncultured Acidobacteriota bacterium | reverse complement strand
GGCCACGCATACGTAGACAAAGCCCCGGTGTAGGAGGAATTACGCGCCTCCCCGCCGGATGTCGTGATCGTCAGGGGGAGGGCGTCGGCGCCCAGGTTAACGTCGCGCAAGAGCACCACGCCACCAGCCGTGGACGTGCCGGAGGTGAGAAGTTTCCCGCCGCGGTCGCGGACGGTCACGACGGTGCCGATCAGGGGAGCATTGGGGCCGATCATCGGCCAGATGGCCAGCGTGGCAGCCGGTGAAGCGACGGACTGTGTCCCCACAGTCCCGGCAGCTCCATCTGGCGTAGTGGAATCTTCGGCCTGGGCAGGCATGGAGGCAACAACCAGTGTGGCCGCAATAAGGGCTGCCGAAACGAGGGCGGACACACCGGCCCGGTAGGCCACCAGACCTTGGATGCCCCGTCGTCGCACAAAATCCATGAGTTACTCCATCAATAGTTCGTTCCCCAATGTTTGGGGGCCAGAATAGTTCGTTCCCCAATGTTTGGGGGCCAGCACAATGCAGAAAAGTTTGGCAGATAACCGGCAGCAATGCTCAGCCCTCGCTTGCCTCGACGAGGGAAACCCGCACACCGGGAATTTTCAGGGTAATCGCGGGGGCGAGGTATCGTGTGAAAACCGCATAACCGCAGGGCGGATTGCATACACGTCACTGCGCACGCCAGTAGGTTCACTTTCCGGTGCATTGACCACGACAGGGAGCAACCGTGGGCGAGAAAATAGAGCATGATGCTGGTCGGCAGGTGTACGGCGCGCGTCGAGTTTTGGTAGTTGAGGACGAAGATTTCACTCGCACCGCGGTCACCCAGCTGTTGGAGTCCGGCGGGCTCAGCGTCGTCGCGGTAGCTAACGCCGCGGATGCATTATCTGCCCTAGCCACCCATGACCCGCACGTGCTGCTCACCGATCTCGACCTTGGCCCCGGTCCTAATGGTGTCGACCTCGCCCGACGAGTTGCCAGCGAGCGACCCTGGGTGGGTATCGTCGTCCTCACCGCTCACAAATCTGTGCATTTGGCGGTGAGTGACCGGGAAGGACTTCCGCTGGAGGCCGTGATGCTGGTGAAGTCCCAACTGACCTCGATGGCCGATATCGAACAAGCCATTGACCTGTCTATCTCCCAGGTAGGGCAACTGCCCTTGGCCGAAGTGGTGGATGAAGTCTATCCCGTCCTCTCCTCCGTTCAAGCCGATACATTACGACTGATGGCCCAGGGACTTTCCAATGCCGGCATCGCAGAGCGCCGCGGCACGACGTTGCGCGCGGCCGAGGCTTCGGTTCAGCGCACGCTGCACGCCTTGGGCATAGAGTCTCGACCCGATATGAATTCCAGAGTTCTCGCGGTGCGCATGTGGCAGGCGGGCGAAGTCTCTGTTCGTTGATCGCGCGCTGATTCTGCGAGCGCTAGGCAGCCGATGGGCATTGTCTATCGGTCTTTATGCAATTTTCACGCCGATGTTTATGCTCGGCGTTTATACGCGCTCCGGTCCAGACACTGGTGTCATTGACACATGGCAACGGCTCGCGACCTCGGTGTTGGCGCCACTTGCCGGTTTCGCCAGTTATGCGCTGGCAGTACGGTGTGGTCGATTCTGCGGCATCGGGTCACGCTTGTGGCTACCACCTGTGCTGTGGTTTTCTGCCGGAGTTCTCACGTCCCTTTTCGCCGCTGCCCTGCGAGGCTTATTTGCTGGGGAAAGTTCCTGGTCTGCCCTAAACCTCCTTACTGGCGGGCTCTTCACGGCTCTGTCCATCGTCATCTTGACCGTCGGTACGTTTTCCCTTTCGGATAGACAGCGGCAGCGCCAGATCCTTGCTGCTCGGACTGAACGACTCGTTATCTTGCAAAACAGGGCCCAGAGCTACGTCCGCTCACAAACGGCGGAACTACTCGATGTCATTGCCCGCATAGTGACACCAGAAATAGATCACCTGCGTGCCCAGATTGAATCCGTGGGGCCCAACCCTGGCAGGGAACGACTTCGGCAGCTGCAGCAGGAGGTCTCCCGCCATTCGACCAATCTCGTGCGCCAGGTGAGCCATGAACTTGCACCGACGACGCACACTGTGGACGGAGCGCGCGTTAGTCAAAAACTAGGCTTGCGCGAAGTTTTACACCTGGCCTCAGGGGCGAGAGTGAACTCGACGCTGACCGTATTGGCCGCTGCGCTGCTCTTCATCGCCCAGTTCAACCTCGGCTGCGGTGGAGTGCCGGCGACAGCCACGGCAGCCTTTCTGATTGTCACTCTCAGCCTGGGGGCTCTGGGTAGATTCGGTGTGCTGCAACGTGGCCCTTACAGCCTGTTATGGCTGGTGGTGTCGGGCGTTGTTGGCTTCGCCGCTTACCGATTTGTTATCGCCGGTGGTCCGCCAGAATGCGCATGGGCGCGGAACAACCTGGAGTCAGGTATCGCAGCCGTACTCGCCGTCCTTGGATATTTAGGTCTTACCATTTTGGTTGAGGCTTCACGTCAAGCAGCGCACATGGTAGAAGACTTACAGATAACTAACGAAGGTATCGGTGCCGTTACTCAACGGTTCAATATGGCAGGTGCTCTCACTAACGAGCAGGTATCGAAAATTTTGCACGGGCCCATTCAGGGCAAGTTCGCAGCCGTCTCCCTCGCCCTGCAGATCCACCTGGAGGAGTTAGAAGCAGGTGGCCGGCCCTCGTCCAGTGAATTGCAGCGGCGCGTCGTCGAATTGCTCGATGAGGCCAGCCACGATCTGCTCATGTTGGAAGATGTCACTGCGGCTCGGTGGGAGAGGGCCGACACGCAATTGGCCAACCTGGGCCGGTACTGGCAGGGATTTCTCGATGTGGAAGTGGACGTAGATGAAGGCGCCCAAGATTTCCTCGGCGCCAATGCACATTGGATAACCATTGTCATTCAATGTGCGGAAGAAGCGATCACCAACGCAAGCCGTCATGGCGGTGGCCGCAATGTCAGGGTGCAATTGGAACTGCAGCATTCCACCCGCTTGCTGCTGCGGGTGACCGATGATGGTCAAGGCCTGGATACGGATATGACGCCGGGTTTTGGCCTGAGCGCAATAGCAAAAACCGGTGGCACGTGGAAACTTTCTCCACGTGCCACCGGCGGGGCCGAACTATTGATCGTGTGGACGTTGCCCTGATTTGTTCACGTGCCAACTAGTTGAAGTACTGCTGGTAATCAGCGTAGGCAACCTTGCCGTCGTCGGTCGCTTCAATGGCGTCCACTACCTCGGCGGGGATGTCAGTCCAAAATGCGGGCATATTGGCGGCAATCTTTGGATTCAAGGCATACAGCAAGAGAAAGTTGGCAAACCAAATGGACGGGACCATCGCCATGCCGACCGTTGCGGTTGAGCCATCTCCACGAGTATTCGCCGCCAGTTCCCAGGGCTCAGAAATGCCTTGTGACTTGAAAGCGTAAGGAAGCTCCACAGCGTAGGCGGAGGCGTATAGCTCTTTCAGGGTGTCCTTTGCGCCGTTCTTGCGCATCCACTTACCCATGTAGCCGCAGGGAATCCCCGGCGGCGGGGTGGTCTCGGGGAAGCGACAGATTGCGTTCGGAGCAATGATCCAGTTGACCTGACGCACCGGTGAGGTATCAATGGCAGGGCTGCTGAGATTTCCATCCCGGTCAACGATGAGCCCGTAACTGGCGAGGACTATTTCGGTGCGAACACCATCAATGTCGCGATAGAGCGGATTGGCGGTGGTGTTGGACAGATAGATGGCACTGGCGTCAATCAGTTGCGCAGCTTTGCGTGCTGCGGCATTACCGCCACCCTTACCCTTCCCCGCGATCAATTTGGCGTACTGCTTCTTGGACAAAACTTTGTCTTTAGAGAAACCCAGCCTTGCCGCCAGAGCATCAGCACGCGCCTGGCCGAGGGGCATGTTGACCTGGCGGTCGCGATTATTTTCTTTAGGCGCCAGGCTGAGAAATGTCTGCGGTCCGGCGAAAGGCTTCTCC
>CALBET010000883.1 GCA_937888665.1 uncultured Acidobacteriota bacterium | reverse complement strand
GCAAATCCGAGACGACGGCGACGGCGGTCGGGTCCCCCCCGGCGCCAAACCCGGAGAATGCCGTTTCCCCTCCGAACTCGCCGTCGACGACGACAATATTCTGGGTTCCGTCGACGCGTGCGAGAGACGAGTCGTCGGGCACGAGGGCCGGCTGCACCGCCGCGCGAATGTGCCGCCCGTCCGGCAACAGCTCGGCCCGAGCCACCTGCCGGATCACACATCCCAGCCGCCTCGCGTACGAGAAATCGATCGCGGCGATCGGCCGGATCGACCCCAACGGAATGTCACGGACATCCACCTGGCAGCCAAGCCCCACGGCAATAAGAATCGCCAGCTTGGCCTGGGCGTCGAATCCGTCGACGTCCGCGGTCGGGTCCGCCTCGGCATACCCGCGTCGCTGGGCCTCGGCAAGCGCGTCGTCGAACGCCACGCCCTCCCGCTCCATCCGGGTCAGGATGTAGTTACAGGTACCGTTCAGGACCCCCTGAATCCGGTAGAGTCGGTCGCCGGCGATCCCTTCACGGAGGGCGCGCACGATCGGCACCCCCCCGGCCACCGCCGCTTCGAACAGCAACGGGCGTTCGGCTGTGCGCGCCGCGTGCGCGAGGGACTCCCCTTCGTGTGAGATCACCTGCTTGTTGGCAGTGACTACCGCCAGTCCGGCCGCCAGCGCCTGCTCGATCCATTCGCGCGCTGGGGACAACCCGCCGATCAGCTCCACCACGACGTCGACTGAGCCGTCGAGCAAATCGTCGAACGTGTCAGTCCAGACGACGTCCGGCGCCACCCAGTCCACTATCTTGCGGCCCACGTCCCGGTTGCAAATGTGGGTCAGTTGCAGAGACGGGTGTATGTCACCCGAGAGGATTCGCGCCACGGCCTGCCCCACCGTTCCGAATCCGGCGATACCGACCCGACAGCGGCCCGCCCGCCCCGTCTCACTCATCATCAGTCTCAGTATCCTGATTTGCGCTCACCGTGTCGTCACCCGTGTGTCGCAAAAAAAAAGCCACCACCCGCGCGGATGATGGCCTGGTCAGACTCAACTTGTAGCTGTCAGCTACATCACCCGCGTGGCCCGCGCATCGCGGGCGCCTTCGTCGGGACCACGGCTTGGACGACGTTTCGAACCGTCGCTCGCATCATTTCGTGAGCCTCGGCGTGAGCCTCGGCGTGAGCCTCGGCGTGGGCCTCGTGCGCTGGGCCTTGAGCCTGATGACATCGATGGACGGCACACCCGCGGCAACCCTGGTCGGAACCGTAGAATGGATCGCGATCGCCATCAGTCTAGACTCGCACGCCCAAGGTCCCCATATCCTGTCGAGCTTAACTCCCTGGCAGCCGGCGGGTCAACTCACGCCCAAGGACAGCGGTGTCGGCGGCGCCGTCCCAGTTGACACCCGTCAGACCGAGGGATAGTATCCGCCGCGATCGCGTTGTCCCGCGTCCACACCATGCCGACCCGTTCCAAGTGGCAGTCCCTGCCAACTGAAGCGATCAATCCCCGCACGCTCTCGTTGGATCAAGCCTCCACCGAAGAGATTGTTGATCTGATGATCCAGGAGGACCGACGCACCATTGCCGCGGTGCAGCGTGAAAAAGCACGGATCGCGCTCGGGGCAGAACTGATCACCGAGGCGTTCCGGAAGGGCGGACGGCTGGTCTTCGTCGGAGCCGGCACCAGTGGCCGGCTGGGTGTGCTGGAAGCGGCGGAGATGTTGCCAACGTTCGGCACACCGGCGCGGCTCGTGCAGGCGGTCATGGCGGGGGGGCGTGACGCGTTCTTCAAGCCGCGTGAGGGAGTGGAGGATAACTTCGAGGAAGGCGCGCGGGCCGCCAGCCGGCTCCGACTGAGCGGCAAGGACGTGCTCATCGGCGTCTCCGCCAGCGGCATGACCCAGTTTGTGCGTGGCGCCCTCACCCGGGCTCGCCGAGCGGGCGTGAAGATCATCTTCGTGACGTGCTGGCCCGGCTCCGAGCTCCAGACCTTCGTCGATGTCATCATCGCGCCCGCCGTCGGGCCGGAGGTGATCGCTGGCTCGACCCGGCTCAAGGCGGGGAGCGCCACGAAGATGGTGCTCAACATGCTGACCACCATTTCAATGGTGCACATCGGCAAAACCTACGGCAATCTGATGGTCGACGTGCAGACCGGATCCGAGCAGCGTCGAGACCGCGCCCGCGGGATCATCACCACCGTCACCGGGCTCGACTACGATGCCGCCGGCGTGCTGTTGCGGCGCGCGCACTGGAATGTCAAGGCCGCCATCGTCATGGAGAAGACCGGCGACACGTACGTCGAGGCGCTCACCCGTCTCAAGCGCGCGGGCGACTCGGTACGCCAGGCTCTCGGCGAAGACGTCAAGCCGAGTCTCCGGGAGCGGCTCGTCGGAAGCCCGACCGCCGAGCGTTGACACCTCGCGCTGGATTCACAACCCGGTAGAGCCACAGCGTCGGACCGCTCGATCTCGGAGTGCTCGCCGTCTTCTTTGGCGGAGTGGCGGTCCGGCTCTTGACCGGCGGCTCGGGGCAGTGGTACGTCCCG
>CALBET010000882.1 GCA_937888665.1 uncultured Acidobacteriota bacterium | reverse complement strand
GTGGGGACCGGCAGCTTCGCCACGGTGTTGCCGGCGTCGTTGGTCGCGGAGCTCTTCGCGGCGCCCGGCGAGCACGCGGTCGTGAGATGGTCTGGCGCCCCTCCCCCTGGAAGCCGCGCCCGGTCCCACACGTTTTCGGTGGTCGGCCCCCAGACCGCCGATTCGGACGGGCCGCCGGCTCCAGAGGCGGCCTCTGAGTCGCCCGAGGGGTTGCTGGACCGCTGGCGACCGAGCGCCGGGACCCGGCGCGTACCAGTCACCGCCTTCGCGGCCGTCGCCGCCGCCGAGGTTGCTGACGCCGGCGGTTCAGGTTCTGGGGCGATTGTCGGGCGCCTGGTGCACCGGCTCTTGCAGCGCGCCGGTGACCATGGCGTCGTGGCTGAGGCAGACCTGGAGTCGCAGGTGGTCGACCAGATGACTCGTGAGGAGCGGGCGAGGTCGGACTCTCGGGGTCTGGTGGTCGATACCGTCGCGGTGTTCAGACGCGCGTTGAGTCGGCCTGAGGTGACCGAGCTACTCCGGGGCGACTGTCTGTTCGAGGTCCCGTTCTCGATGCGTCGCGACAACCTGGACCAGGATCCGGGTCGGGACGACGACGATGATGAAGAGGGCGGTATGGCTGTCCTGAGGGGCACCATCGATTGTCTCCTACGGCAGGCAGACGGGCGGCTGACGGTCATCGAATTCAAGACCGGGGGGCCGCAGCCGCACCACCAGCGTCAGCTCTCTCTCTACCTCGATGCCGCTCGCGCGCTGTTCCCGGAGGCCACCGTGGATGGCGCGGTCGTCTATTTGTGACGCAGACGGGGCGGCGCCCAGAACCCACCTGGCAAGCTCCGTCAGAGCGCCGACCTCGTGGCACAAGGCCATCTGCTGGGTTCCGACGTCTAACCCGGTGTGGGTTGACGAGACGATGTCGACGCGTTCTGGAGGGGAGCCGATGCGGACACAGCAGGTGGGGCCGTCGTCGCTGGGGGCGCTGTTCGAGCTTTGCGAATTCGCGGCGCTGCCGTGCGGCTGCGTCGCTGGCGGGTACGTGGCGAGATCGCTCGAACTCGACGTCGTCGCCCTGGAGGTGAAGGGGCCGCACTGCACCGCCGGCCACCACACCGCGGGTTCACTGCTGACGCCAGACGATGTGGCGGGTCGGTTCGCGGTCGTTCGGCTGTAGTACTTAGACCAGGCTGTGCCCCTCAGCCCCACGCGAACGCCCCGAGAAGCTGACCAAGGGAGTGAGCGGTTTCCGGGCGAGGCGTTCATTGGCCAGGCGCAAGGAGGGAGCAGCCAGGAGGGCTGTGACCGACGCAGCAACGCCGCCAGGCCGGATGGCTCGCCCGGGAACCGTCAGCTGCGGATGAGTACGGGGTCGGCGGCGAGCTTGTCGGCCCACACGCGAGCGTTCGATTCGGCTTCGTCCCGCGTCTGACCGCACAGGAGTACCGAGTCCAACGGCTTGTCGCTACCGTCTCGCGTGACCCAGGCGACCCAGCGGGCACCGCGTGATTTGGCCTTGATCCCGAAATCGTTTCTGTCATTCATCATAGGGGCAGGATCCTATCTCACCTGGCGGTAGCGGTGCCGCGCGGCGGGCCGGCGAACTTCGCAGATTGCACGTCCGTTTCTTATTCTCATACAATCTCTGGTGGCCATGTTCTCAATTGGGGCTTGGCTTTCGGTCCCACCACGCGCGACCGCGACGAGAGGAGTTACCTGATCAATGGGATTGACCTGCCCGAACTGTGGCAACGAGAAGAGCTTTTTGGCCAAGACGCTACAGATGCACGTCGTACAGGCGGGCGGGGCGGAACTGGAACTCTCGGAACAGACCCCACCCGCCATGCTCGAATTGCTCTGTGACGATTGCGAAACAGAACTCGACTTCGGCTCCCTCGACCCCGACCAGCGCCGCGAGATGCTCCTCCTGCTGGGCGCCGGCTAACCCTCGGCTAACCCCGGCGCGTCATCCCCAGGTTTACGGTCGGCGATAGCCGCAAATCAGGCATTGCCAGCGGTCGGCTTGATCGGTCGCCGTCTGAGCGGGGTCCGGGTGCAGCGAGTGCACGAGCCTCTGCCACGGCGGAGTGGCCGGTTCGAGGATGCCGCCGCAATCGGGGCAGGTGCTGAGCGTTGTCGCGCGTTGCTCCGTGGACGGCCCTGGCATGGGGCGACCGTACCACCGGCGTCTTCTGTTGACAAGTTCGGAGAACGGCTCCTATGGTAGGGGCCCGGGCCGAAGTAGCCACACGGACTTCGCCCCGGGCACTGAGGACCAATGTACGATCACTTCAGGCGGCTGGGGCTGCCGTCTTCCGCTGACATTACCGAGGTGCGACGCGCCTATCGCGAACTCGCGCGGCGTTGCCGCTCACACGGTGACGACCAGGGTTCGAATCGTGTTTCAGCGGGTCGCCTCGCCTCGCTGCACCGCGCCTACGAGACGCTGACCGACCCGGGGCGCTCGGATGGCGGTGGCGATGGGTGGCAGCGCGGCCCCGGTCGAGAGCCCGCGTTCGCCGATGAGATCGACGTCGACTTCCCATCGGTTTCCAGTCTGGTCGGTCGCATGCGGGCCTCGTTTTTCGGCTCGGCGGATGATGACCCACTCTCAGCTGAGGTATGTCTGACCCCGCGGCAGGCGGATACCGGCGTCAGGGTGCCGCTCGACGTATCGCTCTCTCACACGTGTCCCGTCTGCGGGGGGCGCGGTGAGGTGTGGCTGGAACCGTGCGGAGCCTGCTCTGGAAGCGGGGCAGGGTTGCTTCCCCATCAGCTCCAACTCGTCGTGCCCCCGGGAGTGCGGCACGGCACCTACCTGCGTTTCGACGTGACTCGGCCCTACGCCCCGTCGACTCGTGTGCAAGTCCGCATCTCCATCCAGTAGAGCCCGCCAGGTCGGCTTCGCGTACCGCGACGGGTTGGCTACGGAGGTGGGTCCAGCGTGCCGCGCGGGGTCCAGGGACCGCAGCGAGCGAGACGGCCAAGCGTCAGACCGGCGCCTTTCCACAGCCCGTGTCGTTCGATGACCGCGTGGCCGTAGCGACTGCACGTGGGCGCGAATCGACATGTGGCGCCTAACGTCGGGAGCCAGGTCGGAAGGCCGTGCTGGTACCAGTTGATGCCGGCCAGCGCCCAGCGGACGCCGATTTGCTCATCTGGGCCGCGGCGACCGTCAGCCACGCCGAGTGCCACCCCAAGCGCGACGACAACAACCCACGCAGATGCCGCGCGGCGTCGTCCGGGCCGCCGTGCCAAGGTGCCGGTCATGTGCAGCCGCCCCAGGGGTGTCGCCCCCCGAGCGGAGCCGTCCGGGACGGGGGACGCGCTCTGGGCGTTATCTAGAACTTGTCCGCGAAGTCGCTCAGTCCAGGGATCAACAGCCGCTCGCCCTTGAGGGCTTTGGCGATACACACGACGTGGAACACCAGAAACGCCAGGCTCACGAGCGGCATCAACAGACAGCCGAGACCCCCGGCGATTCCCAAGATGCTGAGCGCGAAGTATCCGACGAATTCGGTCACGGCCAGGACCAGTCCGTGCTTGGCGTGCCACCGCACATCCTGGTCGTCTTGCTCTACCAGAAATGGGATGAGCGCAAGTATCCACATGTACGAGAGGACGAGCATGACGCTCCGGTTCGATGACGCGCCGCCGGTGGGCGGCGGAGGTGTCACGGGTGGCGGAGGTGTCACGGGTGGCGGAGGTGTCACGGGCGGCGGGGGCGGCGGCGCCTCAGGTCTCGGGTCATCTGTCATCGGACACGTCCTCCATCTGCGGGCAGTCTGACACAATGATGTCCCTGTGTCACCGTAGCGCTGCCTGGGGCGGACTTGTCACGGTTTCAATAAAGTGACTATGCTGAACGGCTGGTCGCCCGACGGAGCACGATGGCGTGTCCGGGGTGGCCACAGCCGAGGATCTGTTCGATGAATACAGGGAGAGTCGAGTCGGGAGCGGTGCTCGATGCGCTCCGGGTCGTGCAGGACCCCGACCTGGGCCGAGACATCGTGAGTCTCGACTTTGTGAAGGACCTGCGGATCGACGGTGGGCAGGTCGCATTTGATATCGAGCTGACGACTCCGGCCTGCCCCGTGAAGGAGCAGATGCACGACCAGGCCGTGGCGGCGGTGTCGGCGCTCGACGGCGTGACCGGAGTCACCGTCACGATGACGGCCAACGTGCGCGCGGTGGCATCGCCAGACGCAGGTCGCGCCCCGATCCCTGGGGTGAAGAACATCATCGCGGTGGGTGCGGGCAAGGGCGGCGTCGGGAAGAGCACCGTGGCGGTCAATCTGGCGCTGGCGTTGTCGCAGTACGGCGGGCGGGTCGGACTGATCGACGCCGACATTTACGGACCGAATATTCCCATTATGCTTGGCCTGCGCGCCCAGCTCGAGACCGACGGCAAGAAGATCATCCCGGCGGAGAAACATGGCATTCGTGTGGTGTCCATGGGGTTCATGACCGAGGATGACACTCCGATTATCTGGCGGGGACCGATGCTGCACGGGGTCGTCCAGCAGTTCTTCCGAGAGGTTCGATGGGAGGAGTTGGACTACCTGGTGGTCGACATGCCGCCGGGAACCGGTGACGTCGCGCTCAGCCTCAGTCAGACGGTGCCGGTGTCAGGCGCGGTGGTCGTCACCACGCCTCAGACCGTGTCGGTCGCCGATTCCCGCAGAGCCCTGGGGATGTACAGGAAGCTGAACGTGCCGATACTCGGTCTCGTCGAGAACATGAGTCACTTCGTCTGCCCGAGTTGCGACCACGAGAGCGATATCTTCGGGAAAGGCGGCGGCGAGTCGGCCGCCGAAAGCATGGGCGTGCCGTTCCTGGGGCGGATTCCGATCTACCAGCCGATACGCGAAGGGGGCGACAGCGGCAACCCTATCGTGCTGGCCGAACCACACTCGGCCGCTGCCAGGGCCTTCCTGGCGGTAGCGGAACGCACCGCCGCCCAGGTGTCAATCGCCGCGCTCCGTCCGGCGACGGCCGCCGTGTCGTAACGGCCTCTGAGCGCCGTCACGGTACGCCACGGGCGGATCATCCGCGCGTCCCGCCTCACGGTCCCCGCCGGCCGGCGTTAGGACCCGTGAGCCAGGATTCGCGCTGCCGTTCCTGCGCGGCGGAGGCCTCTGGCAAGGGTGCAAGATCCCAGGGCTCGGCCGGCTGCGTACCGACCTCAACCGCCACACGCCTGAGCGCGCCGCGGCGGGACACCAGCACCGAGATATCGGTCCCCGGCGGCGTCTGGGTGACGCGCTCGTCCCATTCCGCGGGCAACACACGGTAGTCGCCGATGGCCAGAATCTCGTCGCCGACGTTGAAACCGGCCGTGTATCCGGGGGTGTCGCGTCGCACCTGAGCGATCAGTCTGCGGCCGTCAGCGACGCGGGTCACCAGACCGATCCAGCCCTCTGCCTTTTCTTTTGCCTCTTCCGGCTCCACCGGGGCACCCGTGAATTCGAGTCCGAGCCACTCCAGCGCCTCGTCGTATTCGAGTTCCGCGGTCGAATCGAGCGCGTGGGCGAACCATGCCGATAGATCCTCGCCGGCGACCTCACGCGCCACGGCGCGAAACTCCTCCGGCGTATAGCCTCGTGAGCCGGAAAAACGCTCATACGCCAGGCGCATCAGGTCATCGAGAGACTGTCGGCCACGGGTCGCAGCTCGGATCCGCATGTCCAGCAAAAATCCGATCACCGCACCCTTCGTGTAGTAGCTGACCGACGTGTTGGGCGAGTTCTCGTCCGCGCGATAGTACTTGATCCAGGCATCGTAGGAGGCGAGCGCCACCGGCTGCACGTCTCGTCCAGGGGTGGTCTGGAGACTCCGGATCTGACGAGACAGGGCTTCGAGGTATTCCTCGGTGGTCGAGAGGTCCGCGCGGCGCACGATCAGGTCGGCGTAGTACGACGTGATGCCCTCGACCACCCAGAGACTCTCGGTGTGGACCTCGTTCTCGTAGTCAAACGGGCCCAGCTCGATGGGCCGAAGTCGCTTGACGTTCCAGGCGTGAAACTGTTCGTGACTGACCAGCGCCAGCCATCGCAGATAGCTCGGTCTGGAGCTTGTGGCCCAGCGGCTCGTCATCAACATCGTCGAGTTGCGATGTTCGAGTCCGCCGCCAGCCTCGGTGATCATGTTGAGAAAGAAGTACCGCTTGTACGGCATCTCGCCCCACATACGAAATAGTTCCGCGGTGAGTGTCTCGACGTCGGTCGCCGAACCGGGGCCGTCCCAGACGCCGGATTCGCCCACATTCACCAGCGCGTGCGGTGTCCCCTCGACAGTAAACTCGTAGACGGCGGGATTGCCCGCCACGATTGGGGAGTCGACGAGGGTGTCGAAGTCAGTCGCGCGATAGGCATGCGGTCCCCGGTCCGTTCGCGGCGTGAGACCGGTCACGCTCCGAGTCCATCCGTCGGGCATCTCAAGGGTGACGTCGTGCGGTCGGGCCGCCTCGTCGTCGGCCAGGGTCAGGAACGTCGGCGCGCCGTTGAGCATGGCGAAATCCGACTCGACCCAGTTCGTGCGCACCGACATCTCCCGACCGTACACCCGATACGAGAGCTCGATACTCGGCGCGCCGCCGGTCTCGACGGTCCACCGATTTTTTTTGGATTTTTCAATCGTGAGTGGCGCTCCGTCGGGCGCGCGGGCCGACAGCTCTTCGATGTTGCGAGCGAATTCCCGGACCAGATACGAGCCGGGGGTCCAGACCGCCATCATCAGCTCAATCCGATCCCGGCCACCGGTCGGGACACGTGCGTCCACCACCGCGTAGTGCGTGTGTGGCTCAGGGAATCGGACCGTATAGGCGATCGGCTCGACCGATTGGGTCAGACCGGGGACGGTGAGGACGGTCGCGCCGAGGGCGGCGACAGCTGCCAGGGTTTCCCAACGGCGTCGCGTTGCTAGTGATCGGAGGCGGTTGTGAGGGGTCACCAGCTCAGTGTACCCATCGGGGTTTCTGCCGCAACCGTCACCCGGTTCCGATGTGCACCCGGTCACCGCACGGCGTGTTGGAGCACCGCTGGGTTCTTCAGGCGAATGCTGCGGCCCTGAAATGCCTCACAGGTTTCAGGTGAACTGAGCTGCGCCGCGGCACGATCCAGCCGACCGGAGCGGATGGTCCGCTACGTTCTGGACCGTGTGGTGTGGATTGCGCCCGCCTGTACCGCGGCGCCGATGAGCGCGACTTGCGGCTCGAGAATCACGAACACGGGAATCTGCTCGACCAGGGTGCGCATCGTGCCCTTGCTCGACAGGGCGTCGAGAAAGCCGGTGGACCGGAGAACTGGCAAGATGCGGGGCGCAATACCGCCACCCACGAAGAGTCCGCCGGTTGGGAGGGTGCGCAGGGCGAGGTTTCCGGCCTCGGCTCCGAGCGCGGCTACGAACAGGTCGAGGGCCTCACGACAAGCGTCGCAGGTGCCGGTCAGCGCCGACGCGGTCACCGCGGCCGGTTGCCGCGCCGGGTCACCGGGCAATGGGGTGCCAGAGCACCGGGTCGCCTGATGCGTGAACCGGTGCAGCGTGACGAGTCCCGGCCCCGAGACCACGTCTTCGAGCGCGATGCGGCCCTCGGTGGCGGTGACGCTGGCCACCAGTTCGAGTTCGCGCGCCGTCCGGGCCGCGAAGTCAGTGTGGCCGGCCTCCGACGGCATCGCGCGGCGGCGGTTGCCAACCGTCGTGAGACAGGCCTCGCCAAGGCCGGTGCCGGGGGCGATCACCGCCGCGGTTCCCCCCGTGACCGGCCGGCCGGGCTGGATGACGGCCAGTTCGTGCGCCGCGAGCCAGGGGAGGGCGTAGGCCATCGCCTCGAGGTCGTTGAGCACACGCACGGTCGGGAAACCGAATCGTTCCGCCAGCGCGGAGCCGTTGATGCGCCATCCCACGTTCGTCAGCCGGGAGACGTTGTCGCGCACCGGTCCGGCAACCCCGACGCAGGCGGCGACGATCCGGTCCACCGTCCCTGTCTGTTCGAGAAAACTCGCGATGATCGGGGCCAGCCCGTCGTACTGCAGCGTCGCGAACCGTTGGGTCTCAACCGCGGTCGGACGCGCGCCGTCGCACGCGAACACGCCAAGCCAGGTCTTGGTTCCGCCGACGTCGCCGGCCAGCACCAGTTCAGCCATACTCACAGGGTGGTTAGACCAACGGCTCGCCCAATGTGG
This sequence comes from uncultured Acidobacteriota bacterium, assembly GCA_937888665.1. Classification (GTDB taxonomy): domain Bacteria; phylum Acidobacteriota; class Vicinamibacteria; order Vicinamibacterales; family UBA8438; genus UBA8438. Next base: position 2,964 of record CALBET010000882.1, on the reverse strand, counting down.
CGCCCGTAGCGACTTGACACAGCACACATTCTCATTCATCTTTCAGACGAACAACCACCCTCAAGCGATGGACGCGACCGAACAGACTTACGAACCCGCCTCTCGCGCGCGTGCTGATTCACCGTTCCACGGCCAGGTCGTCGTCTTCGCAGGGAAGCTTGCGTCTGTCGGGCGACACGAGGCACGTGGGCTTGTTGAACAACATGGCGGCGTGGTGTCGCTCGACGTCACGGACCGCACGACGATGCTCGTCGTGGGGGAGGGGGGCGTCGCATCGACAATCGGCGAGCCTGATGCACGCGGGGTGGCGCCAGGTCCAAAGGTACGAAAAGCGGAGCAGGCGAATCTAGATACTCCGGGCCGCGTGCGGATCATCGGCGAGTCGGACTTCTGCCGCCTGAGCGGCCGCCCGTCGCCGGCGGCGCTCGACCGGCAGTACCACAGCGTGCGCCAGGTTCGTGAACTCTACCCCGCGGTGCGAGAGGATCACCTCCGGTACCTGGAAAAGTGGTCTCTCGTCCATCCGGTCGTCCGCACGAAAGCGGATCGGTATTACGGATTTCAGGACCTTCTCGTCATCCGACAGGTCAGTGAGAGTCTTGCCAGCGGCGCGCCTTTCCGGGTGGCGCTACGGGCGCTCGTGTCGGCCCGCGACGGGCAGTTGACCCTGGACTTCAGTCAACGGGTAGCAGAGGCGCACCCGCTGAAAGTCGTGGCCCTGACCCCGCATCGCGAAGGCGAGCGGGCGAGGAACGCGGCCGAGATGGCACCGTCGTCTTCCGCCCATTTCTCGCTGGCCGCGAAGCACTTTCATGAAGGTGCCGCGCTCGACGAAGGCACGGAGGGCGACCAGGAGTATGCCCGGCTCGCGTATCGCAAGGCGCTGCTTCTTGATCCCGACCTGGTGCCGGCCCTGGTCAACCTTGCGAACCTGTACTACGCGCGGGACGAACTCATCGAGGCCCAGGCGCTCTACGAACGCGCGATGCATCTGGACGGCGAGTGTTTCGAGGCGTACTTCAATCTCGGGAACATCCACCACGACCTGGGTCGCTATCTCGACGCGCTCGAGCACTACCGGGTTGCGATCGCGATCAATCCTGAGTACGCGGACGCCCACTTCTACCTGGCAGTCACGCTCGAGAAGATCGGGCACTCGACGGAGGCGAGGGCGCACTGGCGTGCGTACCGCGATCTTGCCCCGCACGGGGAGTGGGTCGAACTGGCGAAAGAATTCAGCGAATAACCACGACGGCCCCCGGCCTGCTAGTAGTCGTAGTCGTCGTCTTCTGGGCGTGGCCGCTTCTTCGGGGTGCGCCGGAGCTTGTACAGGGCGCAGTCCGGGCACCACGCGTCCGGGGCGAACGCGAGCTTCCCCGCGTACGGGAGGACATCTCGATTCGAGCAGTATTCCTGTTCCGCGTCCTTGGCGTGCCAGCGGCATGCCTTGAAGCGGACTTCCGCCGGCCTCGGTTCAGGTTCCTGATCTTGCTCGGACGACGGCGCATCAGATTCGGGAGGCGGGGTGGAATCGTCGGATATCACCCCGCGTGACTCCGTGGGGACGCGTCCCGCACGTCCAGATCGATCGAGGCCTCCAGCGCCCGCACGGCCGGGAGTTCGTCGGGCGCCGCCAGCGTCACCGCGAGACCCGTTGCGTCCTGGCGCGCCGTTCGGCCAACCCGATGAATGTAGGTGTCGCGGTTGGGAGGGACCTCGAAGTTCACGACACACTTGATGTCATCAATGTCGAGACCCCTGGCGGCGACATCGGTGGCGACGAGGACACGATAGCGTCCGCTCCGAAATCCGCCGATGGCCGCGAGCCGTAAACTTTGTGAGCGGTCAGCATGTAGCGAGGTTGCCTTGATTCCGGCGTTCGACAACGCGCGGGCCAGCCGTTCCGTTCCTCGCTTGGTGTTGACGAACACCAGGATCGAGCCGGGGGTTCTCCCGAGAAACGACGTCAGCCACGCGGTCTTGCGGGCAGTCGGCACCTGCTCCACGGAATGCGAGATGCCGACGGCCGGCGCCCCGCGCCGCCCGATCTGGACGTAGGCGGGGTCGTGGGCCAGCTCTTTGAGCGGGTTCAACACGAACTCAGGGATCGTGGCGGAGAAGAGGAGGGTTTGACGCCTTCTGCCTTCCGCCCGCCGGTCCGGCAGACTGGCGACGATGCGGCGGACGTCCGGCCAGAACCCCATGTCCAGCATCCGGTCCGCCTCGTCGAGGATGAGGGTGTCGACACCCGCGAACGCGGGGATCCCGCCGCGCAGATGGTCCAGCAGACGCCCGGGCGTCGCCACGACCACATCTACCCCGGCACGCAGTGCCTGGGCCTGAGGTCCGATCGGCGTGCCGCCGAACACGGGGGCGCTCGTGAGGCCCGTGTGGTAGACGAAGCCTTGCAGGTCGTCCTCGATCTGGACGACGAGCTCGCGAGTCGGCCCGAGGACGAGCACTCTGGTGCGACCGCCGGACGTTTCACCGTCTGGGCTGGGGTCCTTGAGTACCCGGTTGAGCACTGGAAGCAGAAACGCGCCGGTCTTGCCGCTCCCTGTCTCCGCGCTGGCGATCAGGTCTCGGCCGGCGGAGACGATCGGGAAGACCGCCGCCTGAATCGGCGTGGCGACGGTGAACCCGCGGTCTCGCACTCCGAGGGCGAGTCGAGGGTCGAGATCGAGCTGATCGAATGGGATCGGCTGTGCGTCGACCACCGCCGCGGGCATGATGAGCTCGGCTGATGGTGCCGCGAAGTCCGCTGGTGACTGGCTTGGTCGCCGTGATGACCCGCGGCCGACCGGACGGGGTCGCCGCCGCAGTCGTGCGTGCGTGGTGTCAGAATTCAAAATGTTGGTTCTAGCGAGCGCGGAAGGTAATGATGCCGCGGACCGGGTCGTAGGGAGAGACGCCGACCGTGACCCGGTCGCCCAGGGTGATGCCGCCGCTCGCCTCGCCGGGGGA
>CALBET010000881.1 GCA_937888665.1 uncultured Acidobacteriota bacterium | reverse complement strand
GACCAATCTGGGCCGTGAAGATGTCGTGGAACGTTAGCTTCCTAGACGACAAGCCCGCCTGCATCGCCGGGGTCTTCGTCACTGGTCCGGATCGAATCTCACTCCCACACACAGATGTAGGGCAGGCGCACCGCACTCGATGCGGTCGCGATCGGCGATGTGTAGAAGAGGAGCTTCTCACCTCCCACGAAGGGCGGACCGATCCAATTCATGGTGTCGGGGCACGGTTCTCCAACAGGCAGGTGTCCCTCCCCGGCGAAGTGTTGGATGGTGCCCAAGGAGGCCAAGCGCGGGGAGTCCTCGCCGGAAATCAGCGTTCCATCGACTCGTAACTTCAGCGCCTGTGCAGGGGCACTCCCGAAGGGCGTTGAAAAGTGTGTTTGGCCAGCCAGTGCCTCCTGCAATACGCGTTGCGGACCGGAAGGTAAAGCCTCGAATATCGCCCCGCGCGAGTGACCGTAGCCCCATCCACTGACCCCCAGACAGAACGACGCCTGACGTAATTCGTCCAGAATCAATGGCTCTTCGACAATGGTCTGATCGGGCCAGCCTTGCCAGCGATCCCTAACCGTAGGGTACTTCCAAGCGTAGCCAGAGTATCGACGGTAGCCCAACCAAGCCCGTTCGACCCCGGCATCCATGAGCAAGGCGCGTAGGAAGGCACTCTCAAGGTCGGTACTAAAGAGATCGACGACCTGGTCCTCCCCTACGAGTAGACCCGCGACTGCCCCGGTACTTGATAGCACAGCAAGCGTACCGCCCAACTCCTCACAACGCCGCTGTGCTTCGTGGTGCGGGACGGGTGTTGCGAATACGGTATACACCCGACCCAGGAAAGTGGCACTTGCCCCGGAGAGATCCGAAGCCGCCAAGCCAGCCGGGGCCATGAAGTTGCCATCGTCTTCGAGTAGCCATACCAGACGCAACACGAGGTGCCTCTCAGACACTGTCCAACTTGGCCCGTAGTCTTCGAGCGCCTCACGCAGAGCCGAGGAGACGTTTGCCCGGCCCTCCTTCCAACGGCGCAACAATCCCGTCCGGTCCCGTGCGGCCTTCTTGTCCAGACGAACAGCAGCCTTTTGGACCGCCAATTCATTCGCAGCCAAGTCCCTGAAGTACTCGGTGAGCCGCCCGGACATCAAGTCCATGGTGTCGCCCGCCCAGGGACCGGTGAAAGGCTCTGGTCCCCACTCGCAAATGAACCGAGTGGGAAATCCCCCAGCCCAGTCCATCATTCCCCAGCGAGGCTTCGGGCGTGGATCAAGCGCTGCGTGGCCAGTGTAGTGCACGACCCCAGCGGCGTGCTCGACACCAAAGTCGTCGTCCGGCTGGCGCCGGCTGCGAGGGTCGAGAGGAGGGTTGCCGCTTGGAAATGGAGAAAGCCAGAGCGATGCATCCACGGGGGTTCCATCGAGCCAGCGCCAGTCGCCTTCCTTGTGGGCATCCGTGGCGCCAACCCAGTTGCACATATCCCATTCGGAGCCGTGCAGACTCGTCATCGACCTGTACTCACCGGCATGGAATAGCTTACTAACTGCCTCAAGCTCCTCCGGGCTCTTGAGGCAAGCGAGGTGGCCGCCATTCTCCTCGCAGAGTCGGCGCGCCTCCCCCCACGTAACAGGTAGCGGAACAAGCGCATACTGACTCGTACCGCCGGTAACGACTGTCACCTCGATGTCCTCTTTGAGTCCAGCTACCTTCATCACCCGTTGGTTGACTTTGGAGGCCCGCTTGGAGCGACGAGGGGTATCGGTAAAAGATTCCCGCAAGCCAAGCGGCCAGATCAGATCGACACCTTCCTCCAACTGACGCTCGATCTCGGCGACAGGCACTACGGTGCTTCGCCCAGCCAGGTCCTTCTTGGACCACTTCGTGGGCAGGCTCTTGATGAGGTCGCGCCGTGCGTCGTGTTCTGCCTCACGTAGGAGGTCATGGAATTCATTGAGCCGAGGAGTGCAACTGGTTTCGTACGTCCGGCGAGCGTCCACAAGAGCGCCTTGCATCCGCATTACCTCGACCTCAATTTCGCGCGGAAAGCCAACCGTCGTGACAGCCGCCAGCAACGGGCCGGGCTCGAAGCCCAGGAGTTCCCACCACGCTGCATCGTCCTCCTGGCAGCGGCTCCACACCCAGTGCCAGTACTCAACCGTCCTTCGATTCGTCTCGACACTAGATATGTCGATGGAGACCGGCCACTCGATCAATGCGTGATCGGCAATCTGAAGGAGTATCTCGTGACAGGTCTGCCCTCGACGCACGTCCTTGCGAAGCGTGAGGTCCAGTGCCAACATCTCATTGATCAACAGCGGCACCGCTTGTCGGCCTGCAACGCGCAACGTATGAATCGCTCCCACATCGAGGCGTGAGATCGCTCGATCAAGGTCCATACCAGTCGACGACGAGTTAGCAAGCGTGGGCGCGAAGGGTTCCAGGTGGTCATCTTGATCGTCACTCGTACTTGTGGACTCACCCGCTTGTTCGCCGGAGGAGGTTGCACTGAGTGCCGATTGCGCAACTCCAGCTGCAAACGCAAGCAGGACGAGGGCCCAGAGCCGGGTAGGAATGGTCATGCTAAGTAGACACGGAGTGCCCTATTCTATTGTTGCGGGTGAGACTGCTTGAGGATATGAAGTCAAAAGGGCCTCCGCCAGCCCCAGCGCCCCATCCCACCCTTCAGGGATTGCTGGTGACGAACCACAGATATGATCATCCTTTGTGCACCGGGGAGGCGCTGTCTATGGGTCTGAGTCTGAGCTTCGCCTTGGTACTCACCATCTTGTTGAAGGGCACCTTGCCGTCCGGCCCAGCCACAGGGTAGCTGCCTCTTGTGGCATGACCCCAAGAAACTAGTCCGGCCCAGCCACAGGGTAGCTGCCTCTTGTGGCAT
>CALBET010000880.1 GCA_937888665.1 uncultured Acidobacteriota bacterium | reverse complement strand
AGGAGCCGCGGGCCTCCCGCAGTCCCGAGCGCGTGGCGCCAAACTGCCCGCAGTTGAACGGAACCGCTACGCGGTGGCTGTCGGCGGGTCTCTTGCCGTGGGTGAGGGCTGGGGTTTGCCGATGATGGCAGCGCCTGGGCCGTGAGGCGAGCGTGATCGAGTTTCGCCGCGGATGGTCCGAGATCCCGTAGACGAGGCTGTCGTCCGCGGCGATCTGTTCAGCGAGACGTTCACGCATGTTGGAGGGCACCTCTCATCGGGGCCACCATTTCAACCACGGCCCCGATGAGAGGAAGCAATGACTGCATTGCGCAAGAAGATGCAGGCCGATCTCGGTCTGCGGGGCCTCGCGCCCGGCACTCGTGACCATTATCTCCGGTGCGTGAAGAAGTTCGCCGAATACTTCTGGCGGTCGCCGGCGGACCTGGGCACGGCGGAGGTCCGCCAGTTCCTGCAGCACCTGCAGCAACTCGGGCGAAAGCCGCCGACGATCATCGTGTACTGGGCGGCGCTGCTGTTCGTGTACAAGGTCACCCTGCGGCGCCCGGAGATCATGGCGGACGTTCCCCGCCCTCGGGTTCCGCGGCGCGATCCGGTCCCGGCGCTGACCGAGGCCGAGGTGTCGGCGCTGCTCGACGCGGCGGCGTCCGAGTTCGACCAGACGCTTCTATCGGTGATGTACGCCTGCGGACTTCGGGTCTCCGCGGTGTGTGCCCTTCAGGTCGGTGACGTGGACGCCCGCGCGAGGCTGCTCCACATCCGGAAGGGCAAGGGTGGGAAGTCCCGCGCCGCACCGCTGTCGCCGGAGACGCTGTCGATGTTGCGGGAGCACTGGCGGCGCCATCGGCCCCGGCAGCCCTGGCTCTTCCCGGCAAGGAGGCTGGTGCGACCCGGGGTCTGGCAGGGCGACTGGGCCGATCACCCGGTCGACCGCAAGACCATCGGCGACCGGTTCCGGAAGACCGTGAAGCGCGCGAACCTGCGGCGCCACGTCACCCTGCACGACCTGCGACGCGCCAGCGCCACCCGCTTCCACGAGCTGGGTGTCGATCTCCGCGACATCCAGGTGCTCCTGGGCCATGCCAGCCCCGAGACCACCGCGCGGTACGTCGCGATCAGCCCGGAGCAGATCGCGCGCCTGCCCTGCCTCCTGGAGCGCTTGAAGAAGAAGTAGCTCCCCAGCCCCGGTGCCTTCCCGGCCCTGCGAGCGGGGTGGGCGGGTGCATTCGTCGGTCACCGTGACCGCCGCGCTGCGGCAATTCATCGGTGACTACCGGCGTTTACACTCGCCCACCCACCATCAAGACCGCGTCCTCGATTGGCTGTGCGCCTGCCAGACCAGCGCGCTCGGGGGCCGAATGGCGGAGTGCGTCTCGGGATGCGGATGGCGAACACCGGTCTACAACTCCTGCACTGATCGGCACTGCCCCCAGTGCCGCGGAGGGAAGCGTGCCGACTGGCTCGCGGCACGCCAAGACCAGCTGCTGCCGGTGCCCCACTTCCAGGTCACCTCGACGATCCCCGGCGCACTCCGCCAGATCGCCCGCGACAACCCGAAGGTCGTCTACGACCTGCAGTTCACCGCCACGGCTGCCGCGCTGCAGGAGCTCGCGGCGAATCGACTCGACGCGCAGCTCGGCATCATCGCGGTGTTGCACACTTGGGCCAGCAACCTGACGTTTCATCCACACGTACACTGCCTGGTCACCGCCGGAGGGCTCCGCCTCGACCAAGAAGCCTGGATCGAGACCCGCACCGACTACCTGTTTTCGACCCGCGTCATGGCCAAGCTGATTCGCGGCAAGGTCGTCGCCGGACTCCGCGAGGCGTTTGGCGCCGGGGAGCTGTTGATTCGCGGAGACCCCGCCCACGCCGAGGTGGCCTTCAAGGCGGCGATACGCCAGGCATACCGCCACCGCTGGGTGGTGGATGTCGAGCCGCCGGATGGACGCTCGGCGGCCCGGGCCGCGAAGTACCTCGCCCGCTACGTCGGCGGCGCGGCCATCTCGGACGCTCGCATGGTCGCGATCTCGTCCACGGAGGTCACCTACAAGACGCGGCGGGGCGCCATGACCGTCTCCGGCGCCGAGTTCGTGCGGCGGTTCGCGTGGCACATCCTGCCCAGCCGGCTCAATCGGGTCCGGTACTACGGGCTGTACTCCACCAGCAACGTTCACTTCCGCTGGGCGAGGGCGCGAAAGCTGCTCGACGCGCCTCTGCCCCCACCCCGACCGGAGCCTCCCGCCAAGACCTGCCCCGCATGCGGCGGACCTGTCCGTGAGCGAACCCTGCCGGGGATCCGCTGGTCCCGACCGAAGCACCCGCCCAAGGCGCGAGGGCCACCGTGAGGCGGATCTACGCCCTCCTCCAGCACTCCGACGCGACGGTGTCGCCGCATTCGTGCGCCCGCCCGCCACTCCGATCCGGCGATCTGCGTCCCGGAGCCCGGATCGGACGCCATTCGCAGCTCATGACGCACTCCCGCACCTCGTTGCAGCCTCGAAGCCGAGGGCCGCCACCGGATTCGACCCCACCAACACGCCCGGATCAGCCCACCCGAGCCCCGCCGGCACGGCGCGCCGCTGCTATTCACACATAGCGCCGACGCACCCGGCAACGCGGTTCCGTTCAACAGCGGAAAGGACCAGCAAACCAAGCCTCTCGCCTACCCGTGCGGAGTCGTGCTGGTCCTTGTCCGCTGAGCGTTGCGCCAGCGCGGCTTGCCGAGGAATGCACCACCGCCGGCCATCCGGTTGCCCCGGAACAGGCGAAGCGTGCGATTGATGCCTTCTGGGCGCGATATGAGCGGCTTTCAGACTATCGCCGAGAGTTCGAGGCCCTGCTCGATCAGGCGAAACGGGACGGGAGGCCCATCAAGCTCACCACC
>CALBET010000879.1 GCA_937888665.1 uncultured Acidobacteriota bacterium | reverse complement strand
CAGTCCTACCTGACGGCGCTCAGTGCGGAGACCGGTGGGGAGCTGTGGCGGGTGGACCGCGACGAGGGGACCAACTGGTCGACGCCGTTCGTCTGGGCGCACGAGGGCCGGACTGAGCTGGTGACCACCGGCACGGACAAGGTCCGTTCGTACGACCTGCAGGGCGAGCTTCTGTGGGAGCTGACGGGCATGTCGTCCATCACTATTCCCACGCCGTTCACAGCGCTCGGTCTGCTCTACATCGCGTCGGGATACGTTGGCGATCAGGTCCGCCCGGTGTTCGCGATCAGACCGGGGGCATCCGCTGATATCAGTCTGGCGCCAGGAGAGACTCGTAACGAATACATCGCGTGGTATCAGCGCCAGGCCGGTCCATATAATCCCTCGCCGATCCTGTACGGCGATATCTATTACACCGTGCTGGATCGAGGGTTCTTCACCGCGCACGACGCCCGGACCGGTGAGGCGGTCTACAGCCGGCAGCGTATTGCGGTGGGAGCCGCGTTTACGTCGTCGCCGTGGGCGTACGGCGGGAAGATCTTCGCGCTGAGCGAAGAGGGCGACACCTACGTGATTCGCGCCGGTGTCGACTATGAGGTGCTGGGCACCAACGCGCTCGACGAGTTCTCGATGGCGACGCCGGCGATTGCTCAGGGCAGTCTGTTCATCCGGACCGCGTCGAAGCTCTATCGGATTACCGACGGCGCCTAGCGTCTTCGTAGCCACGGGTCGTGAGACCCGCGAAGGAATGCGACATGACCGTGACAAAGCCTCGCGTGCTGGTGGCCAGCGCGCTCGTGTTCGGCGTGGCACTCGCCTGCGGCCCCGGCGGCGGCGAGACCCAGGCCCAGGCGAATCGCAACGTGACCAAGGCGATGGTCGACGGGTGGATGACGGAGCTGTCGAACTGGGGGCGTTGGGGTGACGACGACCAGCTTGCGGCACTGAACCTCATTACCAACGAAAAACGGAAACAGGCAGCCGGTCTCGTGCGCGAAGGGGTGTCCGTGTCGCTGTCGCACACCTATCTGACGGAGGAGGCGGAGGACTCGACCTCGCCGTTCAGTCACGAGATGTCCGGGGTCGGTGGCGCCGGTCCGTTCATCGGCGACCGGTACTCCGTGTCCTATCACGGCTATGCGCACAGCCATATGGATTCGCTATGTCACATGTCGCATGACGGCGTGATGTACAACGGGTTCACGAAGGCCGAGCACGTCACGGAGGCCGGGTGCACGAAGCTGTCCATCCTCGACGTCAAGCAGGGAATCATGACGAAGGGGATCCTGATGGACATCGCGCGGCTCAAAGGTGTCGAGTACCTCGAGCCAGGGACGCCGATCTACGTCGAGGATCTCGAAGAGTGGGAGCGGCAGGCCGGCGTGCGGGTCGAGCCGGGCGACATCCTCTTCGTGCGCTCCGGCCGGTGGGCGCGTCGCGCGGAGGTTGGGCCGTGGGCCACCGGTCAACTGGCCGCCGGTCTGCACGCCTCGGTGGCGCCGTGGCTCAAGGAGCGCGATGTCGCGATGATCGGGAGCGACTACACCAATGACGCACTACCGTCAGGTGTGGACGGGGTGTCTCAGCCGATTCACCAGTTGGTGTTGGTGGCGATGGGGGTGCGGATCTTCGACAACCTGGACCTCGAGGCGCTGGCTGAAGAAGCCGCTCGCCAGAATCGCTGGGAGTTCATGCTGACCGCGGCCCCACTGGCCGTCGAGGGCGGAACCGGGTCGCCGCTGAACCCGATTGCGACGTTCTAGCGAGGTTCCGCGCGACCGTTGTGTAGCCAGGGCCTTCAGGCCCGCCGACTTGTGTAGCCAGGGCCTTCAGGCCCGCCATCGATCAGCGCCCCTGAAGGGGCTTGCTACGACGACCGGGCGGGCGTCTCGTCGGAAAACCTAGTCGCTGATGGCGATGAGTTCGCTGGTGGTGCGGATGTACCAGGTGCCGTCGACCAGGGCGGGCGAGGCGAGCGTGCGTTCGCCGATGTCGTTGATGTGTAGCAGCTCGAATGCCGGGCCGGTCTTGAGTACGAACGTCTCGCCGTTGTCATTGGTCACGAACAGCTTGTCGTCGACGACCACCGGGGAGGCGGAGATGCCCTCGCGGCTCGGGCGGCCAAGTCGCTCTTGCCACACCGTTTCTCCGGTCTTCGCGTTGAGACAGGTGACGATGCTCGACATGTCGTTGAGCTGGTAGAGGTAGTCCCCATAGACCACCGGCGAGGGAACGAACGGTGAGCCACGGGTCGTTTTCCACGCCAGGTGTGTGCCGGTGACGTCGCCGCGACCACCGGGCTTGATCGCCAGCGTGGGGCCGGCCCGACCCGAGGCGCAGAAAACCAGTCCGTGTCCGACCACCGGCGTCGGAATCACTTCGCTGAGATTGCCGGCACATCTCCACAGCTGGGCCCCGGTCGCCGGATCGTAGGACTGCACCTGTCCCTGGCTACTGACGATCAGCTCGTCATGGTCGCCCGCGGTGATGGCGATCGGCGTGCCCCACCCGACCCGGGCGGAGCGTTCTGTGCGCCACCGCGTCTCGCCGGTCCGCGCGTCAAGCGCCAGCACGAATGCCCGGCTGCTCTGGTCCTGATAGATGATGACGCTGTCGCGATAGAGCAGGGGAGACCCGGCCGGGCCATGGTAGTTGTCGATCCGGCCCAGGTCACGGTGCCACAGGAGCGTGCCGTCGAAATTCATCGCCACGAGGCCGCGGCTGCCGAACGAGGCGTACACCCGCTCGCCGTCGGTCGTCGGGGTCGCCGAGGCTGGGGTGTTTTTACCGTGATGCCGCTCCGGCGGGCCCTCAGGCACGTCTGTTTCCCACAGCAGCTCGCCGTCGGATCTCCGGAAGCTGAGCATCGAGAGCTGCCGACCACGGTCCCGCGATGTCGTGAGGAAAATCTGGTCGCCCCAGACGATTGGCGATGAGTGACCGATGCCGGGCACAGGGCTCTTCCACAGCACGTTGGTGCTGTCAGACCAGGTGTCGGGGTATCCGGTGCCGTCGACGATCCCCTGCCCGGAAGGGCCGCGCCAGCGAGGCCAGTAGTCCTCCCCGTCACCGGAGGGTGGGACCATGTGGACGCCGGAGGTGTCCTGAGCGAATGCCGCCGCTGGCGGCGCGGCGAGCGCGCCGACGAGCAGCAGGGAGGCCAGTCGGCCCCTGAGACAGGCCCGGCGGGCAATCCGACCGGCCGCGTGCTCTTGGATTTCCATGGTCAGGTCTGACTACACGCGGATTCTGGACGGGCGGCCGGGCGGGGAGCTGGTCAATGACTCATCGCGTAGAGCAGCACGTTGATGCCGAGCCCGTAGCCGTTGGGAGCGAACTGTTTGAAGTAGTTCGGGTCTTCGCCTTCCCGCTCCCAGGCGTCGGCGACGTCGGTATTGTGCGACATCAGCACCAGAATTCGCCCCGACTCGTCCGTGATGGCCCGCAGGTGGGCCTCGGCGCTGTCGGCGCCCCGTTCCGATGTGTTCCCGCCGCTCCAGCCCCAGAACTGGATCGCGGTGATCTGCGGCACCTTCTCCACAAGCATCAGCGCGCGAAACACGGGGTGATCCAGCGGAAGATCCTTAATCGGGTACTGGCCCGGCGGCAGCACCTTGCCGATTTCGGCGCTCCAATTCTGCCAGGCGAGCGAGCCCCAGAAATCGTCCACCCACAGGAATCCACCCTTGAGCAGATAGGTGCGCAGCCCGTCGGCCTCGGCGCCGCTCAGGCCGATAGTCCCGACATCGGCCGCCATGATGAACGGACAGTTGAACAGCTCTCTATCCGTCAACTCGACCACCCAGTGATTCGGTTCGCCACGCGTGTCCCTACTGATGTGCGCGGTGGTCAGCTCGGAGTACCGGGTCATCAGGTTGATGCCGGCGTAGGGGTAGTCCGTCCGCCACCCCATGCCCAGGTCCTCGTATCGAACGCTCGTGTAGGCGAGCTTGCAGAACGCGAAATCTCGGTCCGGCATTGAGGACGGGGGGTATCTGGCCGGCGCTCGGCCTTCTCTGAAGTAGCCGCGTTGCGCGCTGGCGGTGACCGCCAGGCCGGCCAGGAGTCCGGCCACCGTGAGCAGCGTGATTGCGCGAGTGAGACGACGCCGTGGCAGAGTCATCGTTCGATCCGTTGTCCGCGGATGGGGGACAAGGCTACGTCATCTCGCCGCCTTCTGGCAAAACAGCCTCGAACGGCCCCTGTCTTCGTGAGCGGTCGGACACGGCATCATGCGCGTGTACACTTGCTACGTCGAGACCCGTGGAAAGAGATGGGAGACCGATGACCACACGTTCGCGCAGCGCGCTCGCACTGTCAGTCGCTTGCCTCGCCGCGGGGGTCACGGTGTTGGCTCAGGACTGGCCTCAGTTCCTCGGTCCAACCCGTAACGGCACCTACTCGGGGGTGCGTCTTGCGGACGCCTGGCCGGCGAACGGCCCCACCCGCCTGTGGCAGCGACCGGTGGGGGCCGGGTTTGCCGGCCCGGCCGTGGTCGGTGAGCGCGTCATTCTGTTTCATCGCGTCGGCGGCGACGAGGTCGTGGAGGCGCTCGCGGCCGCGTCTGGCGAGACGGTCTGGCGATACGCCTATCAGACCACCTATCGGGACGACTTCGGGTTCGACGAAGGACCGCGGTCGGTCCCGGTCGTCGCTGACGGTCGGGTCCATACCTACGGGGCGCAGGGACAGCTCCATACCGTGGACCTCGAGACGGGCGAAGGGTTGTGGCACGTAGACACCCATATGCGGTACGGGGTGGCCAAGGGGTTCTTCGGCGCCGCCGGTTCTCCGCTGGTGGAAGAGGGACGCCTGATCGCGAACGTCGGTGGCAGTCGAGGCGGCATCGTGGCGTTCGACGCGGCGACCGGCGACGAGCTGTGGACCGCGACCACCGATGAGTCGAGCTATTCGTCACCGGTTGGCGCCACGTTCGACGGGCGACGGCATGCGCTGTTCTTCACGCGGAACGGACTGGTCGGTCTCGACCCGGAGTCTGGTGCCGTCCTGTTCGAGAAACGCTGGCGTTCCCGGTCGGGGTCGTCGGTGAACGCTGCGACTCCGCTCGTCGATGGGAATCGCATCTTCATCTCCTCCAGCTATCAAACGGGAGCCACGCTGCTCCGGGTGGAGGGGGCCACGCTCGTCGAGGAATGGGCTGGTGACGAGAGCATGACGAATCACTATGCGACGGCCGTGATTCGTGACGGCGTACTCTATGGGTACCACGGTCGTCAGGAGTACGGACCCAGCCTGCGCGCGGTCGATCTCGCGACTGGCCAGGTTCGCTGGACCGAAGACGGCTTCGGGGCCGGGTCGATCCTTCTCGCCGGCGGCCGCCTCGTGATTCTCCGCGAGTCTGGCGAATTGATACTGGCGGAGGCGTCGCCCGCGGGGTTCTCACCCACCGCGCGAACCCAGATTCTGCCCGGAGTTGTCAGAGCGTATCCGGCGCTGGCAGACGGTCGTCTCTACGCCCGCAACACCAACACCCTGGTCGCGGTGGACCTCAGGTGACTCGACGGCTGAAGACCCGCAACTTGGGCCAGCACCACACCAGCAGGACCGGTATCACGATCCACTGCGCGAGCGGTGTTACTCCGAGTCCGAACAGGCGGGGCATCGACTCGGCGTAACCCCATGAGAACCGGACGCTCGTGTTGTACATTTCGCTCCAAGCCGTGTAGCCGAATCCGATCAACCCGAACACGACGATCGGTACCGGGCGCCGGTCGTTCAGCCATGACCGTGAGCCGCACGCCAGCGAGGCTACCCAGAAGGCGCTCAGCAGGATCAGCACGTCTCCCACGGAGCAGTGAAATCTGGTCCACACGAGATACGTCCACTCTCGACCCCAATCGGCATAGAGAGGGGAGTGGGCGAACTCCCACACGCCGTTGACGAGGAGTCCCCACAGCCCGAGCCGTACCTCGGGGGTGTCGCGCAGGTGGGACACCATCTACCGTCCGGCGGCGAACCCAAGCGCGTCAAGAGTCACGATCTCGCCGCCGTGACGTCTCTGGAACCGCGTCGCGGCGTTGCGCGTCCCGAAGGACAGCACGCTGGGCAGACAGCGGTGCCAGTGGCGCTCCGCCACGTCCTGAGGCGTGGTGCGTAGCGTTTCGTCGTGCGCGTCCGGGGTCACGTCGCTCCCGGTCACGTAGAACGCGCCAGACGGTTCGAGTGGCGCGCCGGTCTCGAAGTCGGTCACATGCGTGAGCGCCAGCGTCGCTCCGGTCTGCTCCTGGTGCGTCAGGGCGCAGCGTGGGTCGCAGACTGACAGCTGGTCGCCGTCGGCAGTCTCAACTACGGTGTGGGTCCTTTCGGGAATGGGTACGTGACAAATCGCGCACAAGTCTGAACGGTCGACACAACTCGACAGAGTTGCCATCGCCAGGATGACAACGCTCGCTACCGCAAAGGCCGTTGTCCTGCGGAACATCCCTCGCCCCCGTTCGTGATCAGCGTCGGCTCCCGAATCCTACCGAAGCCTGCAGGTGCAAGATCTGATCCTCCGGAGCCGGCATGGGGCGGCTTGACCGGCGGCTGGTTTTCTCGGTGAGAGGCGCCGTGGCCCCGTTCTTCGCGCGGTGCGTGACGTTAAGGGCGCATGGATCAGGGAAAATTGTGGCTTCGGCAGGGGATTTTTCCTCACGACCGCCTCCCCATCGTGAGCGGACCTCAACGACCACTCAGCGACCAAGGTTCTCCCGCCTGGCACATAACGTGCTAGCGTCAGGGCCGTCTGGTGCCTGTGAGGTCGGCCCATCCGAGGTGCGGTATGGAACAGCCGAAGCCTGACCGCGAAGGAG
>CALBET010000878.1 GCA_937888665.1 uncultured Acidobacteriota bacterium | reverse complement strand
CTGCTCTCGCCACCGGAACCGCGGGTAGCAGGTTGTGGAAGCGTCTAGCAAACTGATGCAGGGCCAAGCCCGGATCTGCCTGTCCTCTTCGGATTCGGTCGGAATGCCGAAGGAAAGCGTTCTTCGGCAGAGCGAGGAGCACGGCCTTCGCGACCCGCTTCATCGCGGCTAGGTCTCGGCTAGGTCGAGGGTTACGAGCGGTTCCAGCCTGCGCCCGTCTCCACAATGTCTCCACGACCGGGGTCGATCCCAGGGGACTGCTGGGGACTCCCGGGGAGTCAGATCGATGGGCAAGCGGCGGTCGCCAAACGAGTTAGACCGCTAAGTCGCACGCCATCAACCAGTTAGAGAAACTGGGTTGATCAAGTTCGACTCCCGCCGCCCGGTTGTACATCAAGATGACGAAGCGGGTGAGATCTCCTGCAACGCGATGGCGACCACGTCTGACAACAGCTGGACGTATTCTTCGAAGGCGTGACGTACCTGCGCCGCCTCATCACGGCCCTCTAGGGTGCCCGAGCCGCCGGGTCGGGGCCCGCGTGCCACGTCTTTCGCGCGCCACGTGCACCGTGACCAGGTGGCCCCCGAGCTGGGGCAGGCCTTTACGTACGACCGCGACTCGTTCACGTCCGGTGAGACATTCCGCTACGACGGGGAGCGTCTGGGCACCGATTTTCTCAACGGTATTGTGTACGACCCAGCGGCGGAGACGTTCTACCTGACCGGCACATGGTGGCCCACCATGTTCGAGGTGCGATTCGTCCAGTAGGTGCGATCGACTCCGGATCACGGCTCCCGCTGGCCATCCGGGCCGCCCCAGCGTTGCCGCTGCCGCACGACACCCCGCGCAGTCGGTCTCGCACTACATGCTGTCGATGATGGCGTTGAGTGTCGCGCTGGGCCGCATGGCCTTCTGGACCAGATCCGGATCGGGCCGGTAGTACCCCCCCATGTCGACAGGCCGGCCCTGCGCCGCCAGCAGCTCGGTCGCGATCTGGGTCTCGCTCGCGGCCAGCGCGTCGGCCACCACGGTGAATCGCGTCTTCAGCGCCTGGTCCGTATCCTGCGCCGCCAGCGCTTGCGCCCAGTACAACGCGAGATAGAACGTGCTGCCGCGGTTGTCGATCTCGTTCACCTTGCGGGAGGGATACCGAGCGTGCTCCAGATAGCTCCCGATCGCCTGGTCGAGTGTCTCCGCCAGCAGTCCGGCCGTCGGGTTGTCGTTTTGCGTCGCCAGCAACTCAAGCGACGGCACCAGCGCACAATATTCGCCGAGTGAATCCCACCGCAGATGCCCTTCCTTGAGCAGCTGTTGGACATGCTTCGGCGCCGAACCGCCGGCCCCTGTCTCGAAGAGACCGCCGCCGTTGAGAAGCGGCACGATCGACAGCATCCGGGCGCTGGTGCCGAGCTCGAGAATGGGGAACAGGTCCGTGAGGTAGTCCCGCAGCACGTTCCCAGTCACCGCAATGGTGTCCTCCCCGCGCCGGATTCGTTCGAGGGAGACGCGCATCGCCTCGACGGGCGTCACGATGCGGATATCGAGGCCGTCGGTGTTGTGGTCAGGCAAATACGCGCGCACCTTCTTGATCAGCGCGGCGTCGTGGGCCCGGTTGGCATCCAGCCAGAACAGGGTCGGGGAGCCGGACGCCCTCGCGCGGGTCACGGCCAGCTTCACCCAGTCGCGAATCGGTTCGTCCTTCGTCTGGCACATCCTGAAGATGTCGCCAGGCTCAGCGGCCTGCTCAAGCAGGGTCGCGCCGGCCGAATCGACGATTCGGAACGTCCCGGCGTCGGGGGCGATGAAGGTCTTGTCGTGTGAGCCGTATTCTTCCGCCTTCCGCGCCATCAGGCCGACGTTTGACACGCTGCCCATGGTGGACGGGTCGAACTGACCGTGCTGCTGGCAGTCCTCGATGATCGCCTGGTAGATGGTGGCATAGCAGCGGTCGGGCACCATCGCGATGACGTCCTGCAACTCGTCGTCGCGGTTCCACATGCGGCCGCCGTCGCGGACCACATTCGGCATGGAGGCGTCGATGATCACGTCGTTCGGCACGTGGAGGTTGGTGATGCCCTTGCGCGAATCGACCATGGCGAGCGGCGGGCGTGTCGCGTAGACCGCCGCGATGTCCGCCTCGATCTCCGCCTTCGTGTCCGCGGGCAGGGCGACCAGCTTGTCGAGCACCCCGGCCAGTCCGTTGTTGACGTTCGCGCCGACGGCGCTCAGCGTGTCGGCGTGTTTCTCGAGCGCCGCCGCGAAATACACCGCCACACAGTGGCCGAACATCACCGGGTCGGACACCTTCATCATGGTGGCCTTGAGGTGCAGCGACAACAGCACGCCGTGTCCGCGTGCCTCGTCGATGGTGCGCGCATAGAACGCCCGCAGCGCCGCCACGTTCATCACAGCCGTATCGATGACCTCGCCAGCCAGCAGTGACACCTGTGGCTTCAGCACCGTGGCCGCCCCGTCGGTGGCGACAAATTCGATCCGGACGTCGGTGGCCGCCTCGATCGTCGCGGACCGCTCGCTGCCAAAAAAGTCCTTGTCCGGCATGTGCGCCACCCGCGTCCGCGACCCCTCGGTGGGCCAGTCCTTCATCATGCGGTGAGGATGCTTCTGCGCAAACCGTTTCACCGACGCGGCCGCGCGCCGGTCGGAATTGCCCTCGCGAAGCACCGGGTTGACCGCCGACCCCAGCACCTTGGCGAAGCGGGTTTGGAGCACCCGCTCGGCGTCAGTCGTCGGGTCTTCCGGATAGTCCGGAATGTCGTACCCGTGCTCCCGCAGCTCCTTGATCGCGGCTTGGAGCTGCGGAATCGAGGCGCTGATGTTGGGCAGCTTCACGATGTTGGCGGCCGGGGTCTTCGCCAGATCGCCCAGGGAGGCCAACGCGTCAGGAATGCGCTGCGTCTCGGTGAGCCGCTCGGGGAACGTCGAAATGAGCCGGCCCGCCAGCGAGATGTCGCGCGTCTCGATGTCGACGCCGGTGCCCTTGGCGAACGCCTGCACGATCGGGAGGAGCGAGTAGGTGGCCAGGGCTGGCGCTTCGTCGATTTTGGTCCAGATGATCGTGGCAGATGACATGTCAGTCCTTGTTGTCGATGAGACTCGGGTCCATGAGAACCTGGTATCGTACTGCACTGATCGAGAATTAGCCTGGTCACGCATATCGTGGCGCCGCGACCCTCGGGTGTGCGGGAGGCCCGAGGAGGTGTTCGATGAGATGGTATCGGTTACTCGGTGGAGCCCTGACCGGGCTCGTGGTGGGGTTTGTGGGCTGCGCTCCGGTGGTGGAGGAGACGGCCGCGCCGATGGAGGCCGCCGCCCCGGTGGCGCCGAGTTACACGCCGCCCAGCGTGCCCCCTGAATCGCGGGACCTCACGCGGGCCGATGTCGAGCGGCTGATGGAGGAACTGTCCAACTGGGGGCGCTGGGGAGCGGACGACCAGCTCGGAGCGGCGAACCTCATCACCCCTGCCAAACGGCTCGAGGCGATCGCGCTGGTCACCGAGGGCATCACAGTATCCCTCGAGCATCCGTTGCTGACCGAGAAGGCTCCCGACGTGCCGTCTCCGTTTCAGCGTCGCGTGCTGAGCGTGCCCATCTCGACGGGGGAGCCGGCGTTTTACGCGAGCGTGAGTGACAACTACACCATCAGCTACCACGGCTACTCGCACAGTCACCTCGACTCGCTCTGTCACATCTTCTACAAGGGCCAGATGTATAACGGCGTGTCGCAGGAGACGGTCACTGAGGCGGGGTGTTCGAACGCATCAATCATCAACTTGCAGGGTGGCGTCGTCACCCGCGGCGTGTTGTTCGACATTCCACGGCTGAAGGGCGTGGACTACCTGGAGCCGGGGACGCCGATCTACCAGGAGGACCTGGACGCGTGGGAAGAGATGGCGGGAGTCACGGTGCGACCAGGCGACGCCATCTTCATCCGTACCGGGCGCTGGGCCCGCCGCGCCGCACTGGGCCCCTGGAACGTGTCCCAGGAAGCGGCCGGACTGCACGCCTCGACGATGCCGTGGGTGAAGGCCCGCGATGTGTCGTTCGTGGGAAGCGATGTGGCCGCCGATGTCGTGCCGTCGCAGATCGAGGGAGTGCCGCTGCCGGTGCACCAGTTGACGATCGTCGCGATGGGCGTGGACCTGTTCGACAATCAGGACCTGGAAGCGCTGGCCCAGACCGCGGCCGCGCAGAACCGCTGGGAATTCATGCTGGTGGCGGCGCCGCTGGCCGTGGAAACGGGCACCGGATCCCCGGTCAACGCCCTGGCGATTTTCTAGCCCGGGCGGCAGGTTCTCCGCCGCCCGGGCCGTTGGACCTATCAAGCAGACCGCTGCCATTCAAACTTCTTGAACGGTTGGTCCACTGGCGTGTGTGCGAGGTGGTTTGTGTAGTTCGACATCACCTTCTGCGAGATGCCGAGGATGACCTTGAGGATCTGACGCTTGGTGAAACCGGCATCGGGAAACGCCTGCACCGCGCCGTCATCGATGGCCTGGATCTACCACGGAGACAACAACCTACAGAGATTTTGCCTGGAGAAGGAGCCGCATTCGTCGGGATTCTTCGTGTCCAGCGGCGTGTTGATGGCGCAAACACTGGGCGCGATTGAGGTCTCCTGCACACTGTGCATTTCGTCTTTGAAGTGGGCCGAGATCCCGTGTCTGTCAGACCCGCTCCGAGGCTATCCAGACCCGACGAAGGCTTCGGGCATCGGGAATCGTCGTCCGAAAAGACGCTACAAGTGCCTAAAACGGGGCCCGATCGAGGCATGACCGGCACAGGGTATCGGGCCTCGTCGAGGGCGCTGGAATTCCCCTGGAATACAGCGTGCGCAGTTAGCGCTCAGAGGCTAATCCAGACCCTGTCGGGCCTGATGGCGGCGCTGGCATTAATACGCCAAGACGTTATATTATTGCCACGAGCCTGACGGCCATGCATAAGCGCCAGTGGGACAGCGTCCTCTACGGAATCGCCGAAGATCAGGCGGGCTACTTCACAGCGGCCCAAGCCCGGGCGGCCGGGATGCATCAGGTCCGTCTCGTCCAGCTCGCCCAGCAAGGGGACATCGAACGCATCTCGCGCGGCGTATACCGCTTCACCCGGTTCCCTGTGTCCCAGCTCGGCCACTACATGGAGGCCGTTCTGTGGCCCCAGGTCCGCCGGCCCGATGTCGTCGGCGTGATCTCCCATCAGTCCGCCCTGTCCATCCACGAGCTGTCTGACGTTAGCCCGGCGCGTGTCCACGTGACGCTGCCGACCACCGTTCGCATCCGCCGTGAGGTGCCCAAAGGGCTGGCCATCCACTACGCGAATCTGGCGCCCGGCGATGTCGAGCGCGTTGAAGGTGTGCCGGTCACGACACCAGCCAGGTCCATTCGCGACGCGCACGCCAGCCACCTTGGGAACGACCTCGTTGGCCAGGCGATCGCCGATGGACGACGCTCGGGTGTCCTTTCTATCGTCGAGTCTGATCGTCTGGAACGCGAGCTGCTTGGAACCCGGCGGAAACGCCGGCGCGCGACACCCGCGCGCGTGGATGCGAGGTGACGGCGGGTCCGAAACGACCCACCGGCCCTCCGCCGTCGGCCGGCGTGCTGGCGAGGTATGCACAGGCGTACGCGCGCGAGCTCGGGGTCGCCGAAGGTCGCGTCCGCGCATGGGTGGCCTACATGATCCTGGCGGGTGTGCTCGAGCGTGCCACCGGTGCCGACGCGCCAAGGTTCATCGTCAAGGGCGGGGTTGCGCTTGAGCTGCGTCTGCGTGACCGAGCCCGCGCGACCAAGGACATCGACATCGTCCTTCGCGACACGAAGGCAGACCTCGCCGACACACTCGAGCAGGCACTGACTGGTGAGGCGTATCAAGGGTTCTCATTCCGCCGCAAAGGCCAGCCGATCCTGCTTGACAACGGGGCGGTCAACATGGAGTTCGCCGTCACGTATCGGGGCCAGCCCTGGACCAGCGTCAGCGTCGACATCGCTCGCGCGGAGGCTGGCGAATCCGAGGTCGAATGGGTGGAAGCCATCGCTCTGACCGACGCCTTCGGCGTCACGGGCCCGGCGCTGCTGCCGTGCCTGCCACTCCGGTTCCACGTCGCGCAGAAGCTGCATGGATTGACGCTTCCACCACGGCCTGGCAGGCAGAACGAGCGGTTCCGAGACCTCGTCGATTTGCTCCTGATGGAAGCGCTAGTCACCCACGACTACGTCGCTCTTCGTGAGGCATGCGAACTGGTCTTCCGCAGTCGGAACACGCATCCGTGGCCGCCCGATTTGGCCGCCATGCCGTCCCATTGGACGGAGCCTTTTGCGCAACTCGCCGTCGAACTCGAGCTGGCCGAAGCGGACGTCGAAATAGCGCTCGTCAGGGTCCGAGACTTCGTCGCTCGCATCCTCAGTTCGTCGTCGTAGATCCCACGGAAAGGATTGCGATCGACAGACGGCTAACGGTCGCCAGGCAACGGCCAGTCATGCACTTGAGAACCCACCTCTCTCCTCTTGGTCAACGGACGCAGGGGGCCGAGGAGGGGGACACAAGGCCAAGGCGCGGTTGGCCCCCCTTGCCGAACTGATCTGCAGTTCCCTTCGATCCGCAGTCCTGACACCGGACGGTCATTTCATGTTGGCGGCCAAGCAGTGGCTGCGATTCCTCGGCCGACTGCAGGCCCCGCCCGTGCCGGCCTATCAGCCCTTCATTGATGCCTTCGGCCTCTACCTGGAGGACGAGCGCGGCTTGTCATCGCTGACCATCTCCGGCGAATGCGGTCACGTCCGCCGGTTCCTCCAGCGCGAGTGGGCAGCGGGTCGATCCCTGTCGGACGTCTCGGTCCGGCACCTCGACGAGGCGATTGCGCAGAAAGGCAGCCAGGATCGCTGCTGCCGAGCCAGCATTCAGTACTACACGGCGTCGTTGCGCGCGTTCTTCCGGTACGCCGAGACGAAGGGCTGGTGCGCCCCTGGCCTCGCGGCCGCGATCATGGCGCCGCGAGTCTATCGAGATGAGTTGACGCCGTCCGGGCCATCGTGGGAGGTCGTGCAGCAACTGGTGAAGAGCACGGATGGGCGCCGGGCCGTCGACATCCGCGACCGTGCCCTCTTGCTGCTGCTGGTCGTCTATGGACTCCGGTCGGAAGAGGTCCTACGGCTGCAGTTGGAAGATGTGGACTGGACCCGAGACCGGATCACTATTATTCGCCCGAAGTCTCGCACCATCCAGGAGTTCCCGCTCGTGACCCCGGTCGGGGACGCGATACTTCGCTACCTGACAGACGTACGACGGCAGCGGCCGTCTCGCCATGTGTTTCTCACCGTGCGGGCACCCTACGGTCCGTTGAGTCGGTCGGCCGTGTGGAAAGCCGTCAGCGAGCGATTGCGTCCACTCCGGCTGTCCCTCCGGCACTACGGTCCGCATGCCCTTCGCCACGCGTGCGCGACCCGTCTGCTGCAGCAAGGCGTGTCGATGAAAGAGATCGGCGACCATCTGGGCCATCGGCATCCGGATTCGACGCGTGTCTACGCGAAGGTCGATCTGGCCGGATTGCGAGAAGTGGCGGAGTTCGAGTGGGAGGGGTGTCATGAGGCTCGTTGATGTCATCGCCGACTATGTCGGGCTGCGGCAGTCGCTGGGATACCGGTTCACCACGGCCCGGTATCGACTGGCGGCCTTTGCGCGCGCCGTCGGTGCCGACATTCAGATTCACGATGTGGATCCGGATCGCGTCGTGGCATTCCTCGGCCCGCCGGTCACGTGCGACTGGCATCATAAGTACTCAACGCTGACCTGTTTCTATCGCTACGCCATCAGTCGAGGCCAGGCACACGCATCGC
>CALBET010000877.1 GCA_937888665.1 uncultured Acidobacteriota bacterium | reverse complement strand
CGTAGGCGGCGGCGCCGTACCACGCATCGTGCGTGCGCAGGGATCCGGCGTCGAAGGCCAGGTCGGCGATCTGGCCGCACGGGTTGGCCAGCAGCACCTTCTTGGCCAGTCCCACGCTGAGAAACGACACCCCGCGGGCGAACTTCGTCAGGGTGCAGGTGCGATGTCGCAGCTGGTCGGCGACCTCCGAGAAGCGGATGATCGGTCCGGCCACGAGCTGCGGGAACATCGACACGTAGCAGGCGAAGTCGACGAATCGTCTCACCGGGGCGGCGTGACCTCGGAAGACATCGATCGTGTAGCTCATCGATTGGAACGTGTAGAAGCTGATGCCGAGCGGCAGGGTGATCCGGAACGCGACCTCCAGGCGGAGCTGTTCCAGGCCGAGCGAGGTGAGCAGCGCGTCGTAGCTCGAGACCCCGAAGTTGAAATACTTGAAGAAGGCGAGCAAGCCGAGATTCGTACAGATCGAGACGATGAGCGCGGTTCGCTGCCGCCGGCTGCGCGGCGCGTCCGGAGGCGGGGGAGCCAACGGGCGGCTCCAGCGTGCGACGGTCTCGGGCGCCCTCGCCAGTCGCGCCAGCCAGACCGGCCCGCTGCCGACCAGGGCCAGACCGCACGCGTAGTCGACCATCGTCGAGAAGAGCAGCAAGAGCACGAACAGCGGGTTCGCCCAGCCGTAGAACAGATAACTCAGCAGCGTCAGGACCGCGTGTCGGCCCCGCCACGGCATGGCGTAGTAGAGCAGGAGCGTGAGCGGGAGGAAGTAGAAGACGAAGAGCTGCGAGCTGAAGACCATGACGGCCGGCTCAGGAACCCGGGTCGAGATCGTAGAAGAGCGGTAGGTCGAAACGGTCGCTGTCCATCACCAGGCGCTCGCCTTCGAGCTCCCGATGAGCGGCGTACGGCTCGAGCGTCATCCGGTGCACGGAATCCACCGGCCGCTCGGCGGTGTCGAGCGGCACTGTGTCTCGAATAATCCAGTGCGCGGCGAGCAGGGTCGACTCGTCATACCGACCCTCGATCACGTCGACGACGTCGTACTCGACGACGAGCAGCGCATGGCGATAGGGGGCAATATCGCGAGGGGTCGGGATGGGGACCTCTGAATGGACTCGGGCCTCCACGACGATGCGGGTGGCCGCGGCCGGCGGCGCCGGGGTGGCTGGGGCTGGCAGCGGACCTGCGACCGGGACCTCCGCGTCCGGATCGATCCAGACATCCGGGTAGAAGTCGGCCGCGTCGTTGTGTGTCACCTGTATCCACCCGTCGATGCTGCGATGGTCGGGGGCGAACCGCCCGACGTAAATCTCCACCCCTTGACCGCCGCCGCGGATCTTGTTGCCGCCGCCGCCAACGGTATACGGGCCGGTCATCGTGAGGAACCGTGCGTGGTTGCTCCAGCGAGGGTGCCACACCTCGAAACCGTCGATGCCGGGCGCGCTGTTGATGTTCACAGTCCAGCGCGGCTCGTCTCCCGCGTCGGCCCCGGTGTCAGTGTCGACGATGGTCAGATTTCGGTGCTGGCCGTCGAAGTACCAGAACAGGCCGCTGTCGTCACCGGCGAGCGACGTCCAGCAGCCCTCGCCGAGTGGCCGCCATTCGCCGTTCGGGAGTTCGAGCACGCCGGCGTCAGGCCAGCGCGCGAGCGCCCCCGCAAGACGTCCGTCGCGCGAGAGCTGGAAACCGTCTCCGCTGACGGCTCGTTTGTCCCAGACCAGCTCCCGGTGGTTCGGGTCGTCAATCTGATGACGGTGCACGGCGCCGTACGATTCCGGCTCCGTGCCACGCGCGTCGCTGCCGACGTACACCCATTCGATGTCGGTGGCCGGGTCGCTCCAGGTCGCGAGCGGAAATCCGTTCGCCAGTCGCGCCGGCGGCCCACCGTCCCAGGCGACGATCCGCACGCTGTCATCGCGCCGGTCGTTGTAGACCACCCGGTCGCCGCGCGGCGTGAGCTGCGGTTTTGCGTAGCTCCCGGGTGGCTCCACGATCGGCCGCTCCCCCCGGCCGTCAGCGGAGTCCAGCCCCATCACCACGACCTGGTCACCCAACCCGAGAATGTCGGTGCCGTCACCCAGGTCTCGAATCCAGACCGCTCGGGTCCGGCCACCGGTGAACGCCTCGATGGCGGGGCGCGCGGGGAGCGCGTCCGGGTCGGCTACGGGTGGTGCCACGGCCGGGTCAGTCACGGGTCCCGTTGTGACCGGGT
>CALBET010000876.1 GCA_937888665.1 uncultured Acidobacteriota bacterium | reverse complement strand
GTGCCCTCGGGGTCCAGCAGGTCTTGGGCGGAGAGGCCGTCACGCCACTGGCCGTCGATGAAGACCCGTTCCTGCGGGGCATGGCACAAATGCCGCGGGTCGTAGATCGGTTCACGGTCCGGGCCGTAGGCTTGGACCAGACCCATCTCGTCCAGCAGTTCCCGTACCGCCGGCGCCTCCACGGGCGGCACCGGCAGGTAGTGCGCCCCCCACGGATACGCGGACACGTCGTTGTGTCCCCATCGTGAGTTACCGCCGGCCTCCGGTTCCAGCTCAAGCAACGCGAAGTCGTGAAAGCCGCTCTTCGCCAGTTTCCACGCGGCCGACAGGCCCGCCATCCCTCCGCCCACGATGACGACCGCCACGTCTCGTGTCTCGCGCGGTGCCGGGAACCCGCCCTCTCGCAGTCGGTGCCCGATCTGGTGTGAGGCGCCCACAATCGTGCCGTCGATGATGTGACCGGTGCCGAGCGAGGGGGATGGCGGCCGCGACGAGCAGCCCATCGCCACCGCGGCCGCGGCGGCCGGGCCCATACGTAGGAGGTCGCGCCGGGTCAGCCGCGCCCGTGCCGCGTCTGCGGCGGGCAGGCGGGCTCCGGCTCTCTGGGATCTCGAGCGGCGCTGGCGCGTCATTCCGCCCCGACCGAAGGTGTGCGCGCGTACTGGTCCCAGCCGTCGGCGTGGTACTGCACCAGAATCTGGTTATTGAGGTGATTGACCTCGACCGGCACGCGGGCCATGTCGGTCGGGAACTCGAAGAGTGACCGGGCAATGGCGGGCGTTAGAAACCGCAGGGCGGCGGGGAAACGGTCGGGCACCTGGAACGGTTCTCGGGACGCGACGACGTAGCCCCATTCCCCGAATGTCGGCACCGAGGCGTGATATGGCGCGGCGTATAACCCGGTCGCGCGCACGGTTTCCACGATGCACCAGAACGCCTGCCTGGACACCAGGGGCGAGGTGCTCTGGACAGCGACCACGCCGCCCGGGTTCAGGTGCGCAGCGAGCCGTCGATAGAACGTGGTCGTGTACAGCTTGCCCAGTGAGAAATTTGACGGGTCCGGGAAGTCGACAACGATGAAGTCGTAGCTGGCCGCGTCCTCCTCGAGCCAGACGAACGCGTCGGCGTTGACCAGTTCGACCCGAGGCGAACGGAGCGCATAGTTGTTGAGCGCGGCAAACTCGTCGTGCTCGACGAAAATCTCCGTCATCACCGGGTCGAGGTCGACCAGCGTGATGCGCTCGACCCGGTCGTCTTTCAGAATCTCGCGAACCGCCATCCCGTCCCCGCCGCCCAGCACCAGCGCCCGGCGTGGCGCCGCCACCGCCGCTAGTCCCGGATGGACCAGCGCTTCGTGGTAGCGGTATTCGTCGACCGACGAGAACTGCAGATCGCCGTTGAGAAACAGACGGACCTCGCCAGCCTTCTGCGTCAACACGATCCGCTGATACGGGGACGCGCGAGACAGAATCACCGGGTCCTCGTACAGTTGACGCTCCGACCGGTCCATCAGGTCGTCCGAGAACACGGCGCCCACCAGCAGCACCGCGAGCGCGCCGTAGGCCTGGGCCGTCAGCCACGGCCGGCGGTGCTGGCGGCTGAACAGGTGGCACGTCCAGACCGCGACCAGCACGTTGAGCACGCCGAACACGAACGACGACCGCATCAACCCGACCTGCGGCACGAGCCAGAGCGGAAAGAGCAACGACGCCGCGAGGGCACCCAGATAATCGAGCGACAGCACTTTCGACACCAGGTCGCGCAGTGGGAACTGGTCCTCGAGGATGCGGATCAGAAACGGGATCTCCAGACCCACCAGGACGCCGGTCGTCACGACCCACCCATAGAGCACCACCCGAAAGGCGGCAATCTCGGCGAACGAGAAGAACAGGACGGGCGACGAGATCCCGCCCACGACCCCGACCAGAATCTCGATCTCGATGAAGCGCGTGATCAGATCGTGCTGAAAGTAGCGCGAGAGGTAGGAGCCCACCCCCATCGCAAACAGATAGACGCCGATGATGGTGGAAAACTGGGTGACGCTGTCGCCGAGCAGGTAGCTGGCAATGGTGCCGGCGAGCAGTTCGTAGATCAGCCCGCAGGTGGCGATGGTGAAGACCGACACCAGGAGCGCGCGAGTCTTGAGGCCCGCATGGTCTGTCGATGGTGCGCTCGTGTCGTCCATGTGCCTGGGCTCACATGGTATCCGGTATTCTCCAGGGCCGCGCCTCCGTGGCCGCCCACCCTGGTCGCCTGGGCCTTCCTTGACCCTCGTCCGACGGTCGGACGAGACTCGCCCCCGCGCCGGATGTGCTGGCGCGAATCAGGCACGGGACGGGCCCAGGATGAGTTGATTCTGCTCGCGAGTGTGTTGATGGTGTTGGGATCGGCGGCATTTACCGTCGCTCAACCGGCTGGACCCGTGCCTGAATAGACCCCGCAGGAGCCGTCAGCGCGTTGACGCTCCTTGGTGGGATCGTGGCCGTCCTCCGAGGGCGCTGAGGGGCGCGCCCCATCCTGGCCCGCGTCGATTGTCCTCCTCGGTAGTCTCGTCAGCCGTGTTCTGCCGCTCGCTGCCTGGGCGCGCTCAAGCAATGTGTCGAGTACTTCCACAGTGATCTTGCGGTTAGGCATGGCTCCATAATACCAGTCTCATCACCAGTCATTAGCATGGTGCTCCGGGGCGCACGCCAGCCGTGAATCCCGACGTCCTCGAACGCCGCATGCCGACGTGCGACGGGTGCAGCCCATGATGGCCTGCACGAAGAAGATATTCACTATCAAATCAAAACTATTATGATTTAATAGCTCCTCGAATGACCGCTTCCGAACAAGCCGAACGACTCCGGGCGGCCGGCCTGAAGGCCACCGGCCCCCGCGTCGCGATCCTCGACGCCGTCGAGCGGAACTGTAAGCATCCGAGCGCCGAGGATATCTACCACGAGCTGGCTGAGAGCCACCCCTCACTCTCGCTCTCGACCGTCTACGGCACGTTGAGCGCGTTCGTGAAGGCCGGCCTGGTCCGGAAGCTCTCCGAGTTCGACGGCCGGTTGCGCGTCGATGGGACGAAGCCGCCCCACGACCACGCGATTTGTCGCATGTGCGGGGCGATCTTCGACATTGAACCGAATCTCAATCCGGCTCCGGCGGCGCCACCGGAGCTGCCTGGTGGCCTCGCCGTACTCGAAATACGAGTCGAGTACGACGTGGTCTGCGCGACGTGTACACCTACATCCATCTGACCTGAATCTTGAGCCTCACGCTGCATTGCGGTTTGCGAGGTTTGGGGAACAAACAACTACCTGACATCAATCGCGGATCGAAGTCTGAACGCGATTGAGCAGGTTGAAGAGCAACAGCACACGACTGGAGACAACATGACGACCGAAAGCAAGTGCCCGGTAATGGGCGGAGCCCACACCCACACGGG
>CALBET010000875.1 GCA_937888665.1 uncultured Acidobacteriota bacterium | reverse complement strand
TACACCCTCCAGCCGTCAGGACGGCGCCCACCACCGTGACCGCCCAGCCGAACCGAGCTCTCCAATAGACGCCGCTTCTCGTGTGCCCCATCGCTGCCCCCTTTCTTCCGCTTCGAACCCGACGCGTGTCCGCCAGTCGCGCGGGCTCTCCCTTGTCGGTCATGCCGTCACGGACCCGGTCTCTGCAGGACACCGCCGTCGACGTCGATGTCCCGAACCGACGGAACAAAGGTCTTGTCAACGGTCAACGTCAGGGTCACCGTATCCTCGTCACCGAAACTTGCCGCCGGCAGCTGGATCGCGTGATAGTCGTCTGTGAACCCGGCAAAACCGGGCACATTTTCGGCCACCGCGAACCGGTAGGTCATCTCCAGCGGTCCGCCCAGCGGAACCCTGCCAACGTGCAACCCGACCGCCGCCGTAGCCACGGCCGGGTCCGAGTCCAGCAGCCTGCAGGAGGCGAGCCCCGGGACCGTGAACAGCCAAAGCAGGAGTGGAGCCCATGCCTTCAACGCACCCGTCCCCGCTGTTCCCATGACTCGAATCCGCGCTCGTCCATCCGGCGACACACACGCACGAGCGCGTCCCTTCGACAGCGCAGGCATCAGGAATCACACGGCCGCGCGGATCTTGCGGTATCGTTCAGACCGGTCGCAGAACCGGACCGCATGCGCGCTGCCCGCCAGTTCACTGGCGCCAGCCAAGGCGCGATTCGGGTCATCAGCTGGCCGAGGCACTCGTGCCTGGACCACACCCACGCGCCTTCGTCCAGCACTCGCCAAATGAGGTAGTTGCCGCAGAACATACGCACGACGAGGTCTGCCGGTTCAACCTTGCCCGGTTCAACGTTGCCCTGTTCAACTCTTTCGCCCGACATCAGAACGGTCATCCCAATACACCGGCCTCGATGGCGGCTGGGGCCTGGACGGATGCCGTCACGTCCCCCATGGCAAGACCCACGGCGCAAGCGAGGAGCCGGAGGGGTCCAGGGTGACGGAGCCCGGTCACAAGGCCTCGCCGAAACGTGCGCGGCACGCGGCCTCGACCACACTCGCGGCGCCCTCCACCCCCAGGGTGGCGGTATTCACCAGGAGGTCATAGGCGGTCACGTCGTGCAGATCGCGGGCATAGTGTTGTCGGACGAAGACGGCATGTTCGTCGTCTACCCGCTCGATCTCGCGACGCGCCTGTGTCTCGTCCACCGTATCCGCATGCATGATGGCCCGCACGCGTGCGCCGAGCGGACTCACAATACGGACACGCAGCGCCTGGCCCTCGGACACGACGAACTGCGCCCCCCTACCGATGACGACCGCACTACCGTGCGCGGCGATCGTCCGCAGTGTGCGCTGCAGATGAAAGACATACACGGAATCGCCGGGTCCACACCCGGGCAGCGTCGACAGCGCCTCCGTGATCGGATTCCGGCGATGTTCGTCCAGCGAGTCGAACAACCGTTCTGACATGTGGGTCTGCAGTGCTATTTCGTGAAGGATCTCCCGGTCCCAGAGCGCGTAGCCGAGACGCGACGCGACACTTGCGCCAAGTTCGCTCCGTCCGGCGCCGTGCGGCCCCGACACCACGACCACTGGTCGCACGGCGACGAGCACCCCGGGCGCGGGGTGGCGTTCCGCCGCTCCCATTGGCGAACCTGCCGGTCAACCAAGACCCCAACACTGGGCGTTCTCATAGCATCCTCCCCCTGTGGGTCGGGCCCTACGCCACCCACCAATTCATCGCGTGCCCCATGAGTCCGCGAACGGTCCGACACTGGTCACGAACGGTGACGGCCGCTAGCCTGACCAGTATCGAGATGACGTTCGTGGTGCGGGTCATCGGTCCCCTCCCTGGCACAACTGGCACCTTGGCTCGGGTCAGTGCCGGCTTGGTCTCAGCGCTACAAGCTTGGACACGAGTGCTCGGCGATGCAGATCGATCAGCCACGCTGCACAGAGGCCAGGTCTTCCGTGCGCTTCTGATGACATAGACGAGTCACCACCTGTCGGTGACCTTGCAGCGGGATTACATCTATGTAATGAAGACGAAATAACTCGACCGTGCAGCGGGGAGTCATCGGGGGTCCGGCACCACCGAACTGCGCGAGCGCCCCACCGATGGCCTCGCCGGGCCCGAAGAGGGTGCCGAGTTGCCGCGATTCGCTCGCGCTCCGTGTCAGTTCAGCGTCGGCCGAATGGCCGACCAGGCTCACGCCAGCGCCGACACCGAGCCAGAGCAGGTTTTCGGACGATGCAAAACTTTGCAGGTCTGTTTGCAGGGTGCCGAGAAGACCGGCGCCACGCGAGTCGTCGGTCGATGGCCGGCCGCCGAGCAAGCGGCCAGGCTCGGCGCCAACACTCGACTTGGGGCGCAGGAGGTGAGCCCCCGCTGGGACGGCGTCCGCGGTCTCCCGCGCAACCTGCGCCGCGGTGGGACTTGAGCAGGCCAGGCAGGCTGCGATCACGAAGGAGAGCACGGGCTTGCGGAATGTCAGGCTTGACCTCCTCATCGACGTGGCTCAATCCGAAATGGCGTGGCTCAATCCAAGGCGCGGGAAGAGTGACGCCCGACCGCAGCCGCGAACAGGACGGTCCCGAGCGCCACTCCCGTCACGTGGCAGGTCACCCGACGCCGGGTGAAGGTGGGGGCTCGCCGCCGGCCGCGGCAGGATCCAGCAGCTGGCCATGCGGGCGAGTCCGAGATGATGGTAGGCATGACGACCCGTGCGAAAGCGGTCCCGGCTGGATGCGGTCTCGCTGTGTTCAACAGCTACGTGACATAGTAAAATGTTTTATGCGCATATCAATATATATATTTCCATGACATGTTCATCGTCTCTGACATACGCTTCACCTAGCACGGAGAAGACTCATGGTCCCACTGCCACGCATCGGCTCAACGTTTCTCGTGGTCGCGTTGCTTCTGGTCGATTGGGGATGCGGTGCGGCCGGGTCGGCTCAGCCCGTCGTCACGTGGCGCGTTCCCGACGGCGGCCGGCTGCCAAGAGCGGTCATCGACGCCGGGGGAACCGTGCATATGGTTTATGTGCGGGGAGACGCGACCAGGGGCGACCTGATGTATGTCACCCGAACGAAGGGTGCGTCCGCCTGGTCCGAACCGATGGCGGTGAACAGCGAACCGGGGACTGTGACCGGCATCGGGCCGATCGACGGTGGGCAGCTGGCGCTCGGGAGAGACGGCCGGGTCCAC